>NZ_BAAGAB020000004.1:0-96164 GCF_047159895.1 Lysobacter xanthus | reverse complement strand
GCGCTCGCCTACTGGTGGGCCCGCAGCGTCGCCGCGGTTCGTGAAGGCGCACCGTCGCCCGCGTTCGCCGACGCCAAGCGCGCCACCGCGCGGTTCTATTTCGACCGCCTGCTGCCGCGCACGTTCGCCCATGTCGCGGCGATCCGCAGCGGCGCGACGCCCCTGATGGCGCTGGACGCCACGGCCTTCGACGCCGGCCGCTGAACCGCCCCGTCGCGCGCCGTGTCGCACCGGCGCGCGCTCGTCACCGTGGCGTTATAAGCTCGGGCCATGGCGCCTTCTCCTGCCCGCCTGCGTCTCGTGGACCGTGGTTCCCTCGCGGTGGCGGAGCCGCTGACGCCGCCTCCGGGCGGCTTCCCGCTCGACGGCGTCCGGCTGCTCGCGCTCGACGCCCACGGCCACGTGCTCGACTGGCTGCACTGGCAGGAAGCCGCCTGCCTCTACGCGCGTGAAGCGGTCGCCTGGACGCTCGGCGAGCCCTGCCTGCGCGTGCATGGCGGCATGTGCCGGCGCACCGGCGAGCGCAGCCTCATCGAGATGCACCCGATCGTCGCCTCGCGCGGCCGCGCGCGGGCGCATGCACTCAACCCGACGCCCGCACTGACCAACCCCGCCCTGTTCGCGCGCGACGCGCATCTCTGCCTCTACTGCGGCGAGGCCTTCCCGCGCAGCCAGCTCACCCGCGACCACGTCATGCCGATCTCGAAGGGCGGACGCGACAGCTGGGAAAACGTCGTCGCCGCCTGCTTCCCCTGCAACTCGCGCAAGCGCAACCGCACGCCGCAGCAGGCGGGCATGCCGCTGCTGGCGGTGCCGTACCGGCCGAGCTGGATCGAACACCTGATCCTGTCGAACCGGCACATCCTGGCCGACCAGATGGAATTCCTCCGCGCGCACCTGCCGCGCCGCGAGCGCCGCGCGCTGCCCTGAGCCCGCCGGACTGGGTCCCTGTTCACGATTCGACGTGCCGACCGCGTCGGCGGCAGGCCTTGCGGTGCGATGCGCGTTGACGCGCCGGGACCCATTCGCAACACTCGGACCAAATACCAGGCAGAGACCCATGTCCGCACTCACCCTCGGCTTTACCGGCATGGACGCGTCGACCGAGAGCGAACTCCGCCGCGCGTTCGACCAGGCGCTCGCCCCGTCCGGCGGCGGCTGGCAGCTCGTCGCCGACACCCATGCCGATTACGTCGTGGTGGACATGGACAGCATGTACGGGCCGATGAGCTGGCTCCGGCTGCACGCCGCCGGCAAGCACGTGGTCGGCCTCACCGGCGCACCCCGCACGCAGACGCCGTACCGGCTCGGCCGCCCCGTGCAGCCCGACGAGCTGGCCGCGCTGCTGCGCGACATCCGCGTCGGCAACGGAATCGAGGCCGTCGCACCGGCCGCCGTCGCCCCCGTACCGCCGGCAGCGGCAACGGCCCCTGCACCGACGCCCGCACCCGTCGCCGAGCCGCCGGCTCCCGTCGCGCCGCCGGCCCCGCGCCCGTCCGGCATGACACCTTCGCCGCAGCCGATGGACCAGCTGCCGGAAGAGCTCCCGGCCATGGCGCAGGCGACCGAGCTTCCGGCGAATCCCGAAGCCATCACCGAGCCGACCGCGCCCGCGGACGAGCCTCCGAGCGTCGCCGTCGGCAAGGTGCTGCCGCCTGCAGCGAGCATCGAGCCCGCCCCGGTGGCCGCACCCACGCCGGCGCCGCCGCAGCCGCTGCGCAACGCCGAGCCGCAGACGCTCGCCGAATGGCTCACCTCCGGCCGCCTGCGCGGCCGCCTGCGCTTCGCGCACGGCGAGTCGTCGGTGCTGCTCGATACCGACCAGCGCCAGTACTTCGGCCCATCGGCGCTCAAGCCCATCGCCCCCCTGTTCGAACGCGACGCCGCGCTGGCGGACTTCGAGTCCGTCTCGCCGGACGTCTGGTCCGCGCAGACCGCCGCCCTCGGCGCCGCGCAGCCGCTCGCCCGCCTCGTCTGGTTCGGCGCACTGCTGGCCGGCGGCGGCCGCATCGCACCCGGCTTCGACGCCGCCGAGCGCTTCCGCCTGCTGAAGTGGCCGCAGACCGAGCGCGAGTTCCCGAAGCACTTCCGCATCGCCACCGCGATGATGAAGGGGCCGGCGACGCTCGCCGAGATCGCGGAAGCCAGCAACGTGCCCGAGCCCGACGTCGCGGACTTCGTGAACGCCTCGCTCGCGACCGGTTTCGCCGAGCCGCATCGCGAACCCGAACCCGAGCCCGATGCGCCCGCGCGCGGCGGCCTGTTCGGGCGCCTGCGCGGCCGCTGAACCGGCACCCGCATCGATGCCTTGCCGCTGCCCATGCCGCGGCGGGACAATGCGGGGTTCGCTTTGCCGGCTGCTTCCATGATCGACCCGCAGCGCTACCCGCGCCTTTCCCGCATCGCCACGCCGGCCGACCTCCGGCAGTTCGGCGAGGACGAGTTGCAGGCGGTCGCCGATGAACTGCGCGCGTACCTGATCGAGCAGGTCGCCCTCGTCGGCGGCCACTTCGGCGCGGGCCTCGGCGTGATCGAGCTCACCGTCGCGCTGCACTGGATGTTCGAGACGCCGGTCGACCGTCTGGTCTGGGACGTCGGCCACCAGACCTATCCGCACAAGATCCTGACCGGGCGCCGCGACACCATCGCGACGGTCAAGCAGAAGGACGGCGTCGCGCCGTTCCCGAAGCGCGAGGAATCCGAATACGACACGTTCGGCGTCGGCCACTCGTCGACATCGATCTCCGCCGCACTCGGCATGGCGATCGCGCTCCAGGCGCGTGGCGACGACCGCAAGGTGGTCGCCGTCATCGGCGACGGCGCCATGACCGCCGGCATGGCCTTCGAGGCGCTGATGCACGGCGGCGGCATGGAGCCGGAGCCGAACGTCCTGGTGATCCTCAACGACAACCAGATGTCGATTTCGGAGAACGTCGGCGGCCTGACCAAGATGCTCGGCCGCCTCAGCGGCAGCCGCACGCTCAACGCGCTGCGCGAGGGCGGCAAGAAGCTGCTGGGCGACAAGAACAAGGGCCCCGCGCGCTTCGTGCGTCGCTGGGAAGAACACTGGAAAGGCATGTTCGTGCCCTCGACGCTGTTCGAGGAAATGGGCTTCCACTACACCGGCCCGATCGACGGCCACGACATGCCGGCGCTCGTGGCGACGCTGAAGACGCTCAAGGGCCTGAAGGGCCCGCAGCTGCTGCACATCATCACGACCAAGGGCAAGGGCTACGAGCCCGCCGAAGGCGACCAGATCGGCTACCACGCCGTCTCGCCGTTCGACCCGGCGCTCGGCATGGTCGCCAAGAGCGGCGCGAAGAAGCCGACCTACACGGATGTCTTCGGCGACTGGCTCTGCGACATCGCTGCGGCGGATCCGCGCGTCATGGGCATCACGCCGGCGATGCGCGAAGGCTCGGGCCTGGTGCGTTTCAGCCGGGAATACCCGGAGCGCTATTTCGACGTCGCGATCGCGGAGCAGCATGCGGTGACGCTCGCCGCGGGCATGGCCTGCGAGGGCGCGAAGCCGGTCTGCGCGATCTACTCCACGTTCCTGCAGCGCGGCTACGACCAGCTCGTGCACGACGTCGCGATCCAGAACCTCGACGTGCTGTTCGCGATCGATCGCGGCGGCGTGGTCGGCCCCGACGGTGCGACGCATGCCGGCAACCTCGACCTGTCGTTCCTGCGCTGCGTGCCGAACATGGTCGTGATGGCGCCGGCGGACGAGAACGAGTGCCGCAAGATGCTCAGCACCGGCCTCGAGTACGCCGGCCCCGCCGCCGTGCGCTACCCGCGCGGCACCGGTCCCGGCGTCGCGATCGAACCGACGCTCGACACCCTGCCGATCGGTCGCGCGGAACTGCGGCGTCGCGGTGCCCGCATCGCCCTGCTCGCCTTCGGCGCCATCGTGCCGGCGGCCGACGCGGTCGCTGCCGAACTCGGCCTGACGCTCGTCAACATGCGATTCGTGAAGCCGCTCGACCGCGACCTGGTGCTCGACCTCTCACGCACGCACGAGGGCTTCGTGACGCTCGAGGACAACGTCGTTGCCGGCGGCGCGGGCTCGGGGGTCGCGGAACTGCTCGCCGCCGAAGGCATCGTGATGCCCGCGCTGCACCTCGGCCTGCCGGATGAATTCCAGCACCATGCGAGCCGCGAGCAGCTGCTCGCCGAGGCCGGGCTCGACGCCGCGGGGATCCGCGACGCGGTTCTGCGCCGCTGGCCCGCAGAAGCGCTGCGCAAGGTTGGCGCCTGATTGCCAGGCGCGCGCGTCCGAGAAGCTTACGAAAGGGCGGCGCGACCGCTACCGCGCCAAACCGTTTGGCAAACGCGATTTCGAATGGCCTTAACGACGTGGCGGGTACGCCAGCTGGAACCCCGGACCATCGAGGGCGAGCTGCGGGTTGTAGGCGGGATCGCGGCGGAGCACTTTGTTCCAGCGGGCCAGCATGAGCGCCTGTTCAAGCCGATGACGACGCCGCTTGGCCGGGGAGTCGTCTGGGCCGCGCGAAGCGGACTCGTAGTGCAGCAGCTCCGCGCGCGGCGTCCAGACATTGGCGTAACCGCGTTCACGCAGACGTAAGCAGAAGTCGACATCGTTGTAGCACACGGCCAAACGCTCATCGAAGCCGCCGACCTCTTCGAAGCGCGCGCGGCGAAACACCATGCAGGCTGCGGTGACCGCCGAATAATTCTGCGCGAGCACCGCTCGGCCGTGGTAACCCGAGCTGCCGCGCGGCTCGCCATAGTGGACATGAGCCGCAACGCCACGCAGCCCCGTGACGACGCCGGCATGCTGGATGCGGCCGTCCGGAAAATAGAGCATCGCGCCGACCGCGCCGACCTCATCGCGCAGTGCATGGGCCACCATGTCGTCGAGCCAGTCGGGTGACAATGCGACCACGTCATCGTTGAGCAGGCAGGCGACCGCAGCGTCCGTCGAAGCCATCGCGCGGTTGACAAGTCGCGAGAAATTGAACGGCCCGGGCGCTTCGACGACATGCACCCTGCCTTCGGTGCGCAGACAGCGCAACAGATCGAGTGTCTCCGGTCGTCGCGAACCGTTGTCGACGATCAGGATCCGGATCGACGGGTAGTCCGTACCCTCGAGCAAACTCCCAACGCACCGCGCCAGCAGCTCGGGCTGGTCGCGCGTGGGGATGATGATGTCGACGCGGGAACGCGAAGCGGGCGTGGTATGGCGGAAGACATGGCCGTACGGCCAGCGGGGCTCGGCATGTCCCTCGAAGCCGAGCACGCGTGCGTGGCGCTCGACGGCGCGTGTTTCCGCATCGCGCGCTGCCCCACGCGGCGCCGGTGCATCGTGCCGATGGCACAGCACCCGCGGAAGGTGCACGACCTGCCCGGGTGACGCTTCACGGAGGATGCCGAGCAGGAGTTCACGACGCCACGCCAGGCTTTCTGTAGCCTGCCGCGCGCAGCGGAATGCACAGGCGCGATCGACGCCCACCAGCCCGGCAAGCATCTTGCGCGACAGCCAAAGGTCCGGGCCCCAGTCCGGCTTCAGATGCGAGGAATGCCGACGGCCGTCTTCATCGATGATGTCATCGTCCGTGTAGAACAGCACCGCCCCCGGATGCGAATTATGCGCCGTGGCCAGCGCCGCCAGGGCGGCTGGAGCCAGCACGTCCGACGCATCGACCAGCGCGAGCAGACTGCCGCGTGCGGCATCGACCGCGGCCTCGAACAGCGCGGCCGCCGTCGCTCCCGGCGGTCGTACCACTATGCGGAGAGCCGTGGAGCCGGCGATCGCTCCGAGAGCCCTACGCACTGCAAGAGGCGCGTCCTCGCGCACCGCGATGCACGTGTCCCACGGTCCTCCGTCCTGGGCACGGATGCTCGCCAACAGGCGGGTCACGTGCGCCGGCGCCGCCCGATCAAGAACCACCACGACCGAGAGCCCCACCGCGACATGCACCGCGTCATCGAAACGTGGCTGCGCATGGCCGGCGGGTTGGTGGCATCTAGCTGCATCGTCGAATAGCGCGAGCCAACCGGCATAGGTGCTGCTGGCGTCGTTTCGCGCTTTCACGTAGCGGCCGCGCAAACGGGTCGCGGCATGCCGGGGGCCGCCCCGCAGAAGGTCGTGCGCGAATGACGCGATGGTCCAGGCGGCAACGCGCATGCGATCACGCGGGGCCGCCGCCGCGATACCGCGGACGAGTTCCGCGAGCGCGCGGACCCTGCCGACGCGCCGAATCTCCACGCGGTCGATCGCGGCCGCATGTCCACGCCCGGGGGCGAAGGCGAGTGCACGCGGTGCCGAATCGAACACCACGACGCTGCGCAACATGCCGCGGGCATCCGGGAACAGCGGTGTTGCAGCGTCGAGCGGCACAAAGCCCTCACCCAGGTCGGCCATCAGCGGCGGAACCGGCCGGGAGGCGTCCTTGGCATGTGCGACCCACAAATACCAGCCTGGCTCCATGGCCCTGGCGGTTCCCGTGTCGAACGATGCAACGGGACGAGTGGACACCAGGGAGGGAACGCAGGCACTCGTCGTCGGCGTCTCGGCATCGCCGAGTGCGTGCGTCGCTGTTCGCCGGAGACCGATCACCGGGACGTGCTCCATTGCCGCCGCCCTAGCAGGCCGATGCGTGGCCCATTGCGTTCGTCGCGCTCGCTCCAGGTCTCGCTCGAGAAGCCAGCCTCATGGAACAGGGCGTCGATATCCTCGCGACGCAGCCAGAATGCGGAGCCTGCACGACCCGAAAATGGATCGCTCCAGCCACCTTCGGTATGCCGATAACCCAGATACTCGCGACCGTCCAAAACGGCAACATCCACGTCACGACCCGCCGCGGCGATGTGCGTGTCGAGATAGATCGCGTCGCACGCGGCAAGTGCTGACCGCAGGTGCGTAACCGGATCTTCCAGATGGTAGAGAACACCGCAGTGAAAGATCACGTCGTAGTGCGCGCCGACGCCGTGCTGCTCGATATCCAGCGTGAATACCCGAGCGGATCGCCCATGAACCGACAGCCGCGCAAGCGTCTTGATGACGTTGATCGGTCGCACGTCGACCGCGGTTACGTCGCTGCAGAACTCCAGCAGGCCTAGCGTGTGGATGCCCTCGAAGCAGCCGACTTCGAGCACGCGCTTGTCGGAAAGGTCGAGTTCGTTATGCAGCCGTATGATGCGTTTGTCCGGAACTGGCTGGAGCGTATCGCGCTTGTTCTCGCGGGTCGCGACGCGGCCGACGATGCGCCCGTCGGGGAGCGCCGTGGCCGCAAACCAGGGCAGCGCGTCGTTCACGTCCTGCAGAGCACGAGCGCTCAGGACCGGCAATGGGCGTCGTGGGCCGATGGTGCTCATGGCCCACCTATTGCGACCATGGGCGTTGCCGGTTCCGCCGGCGCGCATGTCCTGGCGGCTGCGGACCAATGCCCCTGTGGCTGCCAGCGTGTCGTCCCGAGGTGGAGACCGGAAACCTTGAAGTGCAGCGGCCGGCTGAGAAAATGTTGCGTGCCGTCTTCGCCGACGCCGACCACGACCCATCGATATCGGCCCGGACACAAGTGCGCAGGCCCCGCCTCGAGGCGGAAGCGCTGTCCCGGCCCGACGCGGAACGCCTGCCGCGCGGAATGCCAGTCGGCGAGCGCGGGGCCGTTGCCCTCGTGAAGCACGATACTAAGCGCGAGCGGCGCGTCGAAACCGTGCACGCCCTCGATCGACATCGCGGCGCCGTAAGGCACCGTCGCGGCGTCTTCCGCTCGACGCCCTTCGACGAGCATCTCGAAATCCACGCGTTCGGGATAATGCGAGAGCTCCCGCGCGGCTCCCTGTGCTCCTGACAGCTCCTGGTACAGGGCGATGCCGGCCTGCGGCGAGCCCAGCAGCACCGGGCGACCCTTCTGCAGCACGAGGCTGGACGTCGCCATGCGCGCGACGTGATTCATGCCGTGGGAGACCAGCACAACCGCCGCGCCCCGCCGCATGTCGTCGACGCGCTGGTAGCACTTCATCCGGAAACCAAGGTCGCCGACCGCGAGCACTTCGTCGATCACCAGGACGTCCGGGCACATCACGACGGTCAGCGCAAAGCCGAGGCGCGCTTTCATGCCGGAGCTGAAGTAGGTCACAGGCATGTCGATGCCGTCGTCGAGCTCGGCGAAGGCCACGACCTCATCCAGGCGGCGCCGGGCTTCAGTCGCACCGAGCCCGAGCATCCGTGCACGCAGCAGCACATTCTCGCGGCCGCTCAGGGAAGGCGCCAACCCGGCCATCAGTTCGATCATCTTCTCTACGCGGCCGCGACATTCCACGCGGCCCGCGTCTGGGCGCAATACGCCGGACAGCAGCTTAAGCAGCGTCGACTTGCCAGCGCCGTTGGCGCCGAGCACCGCAAGGCATTCGCCGCGCGCGAGTTCGAAGCCCACGTCGCGCAGCGCCCAGAACTCGTCCCGCCGCAGAACCGTACCGGGCGCCCGACCGAAAGTCGCCGATAGGAGGTCGCGCGTGCCGTACTGCAGCGCGCGGCTCAGGCTGCGCGCATATTTCTTGCCGAGGCCATCGGCCGTGACCAGCACGTCGGCCATGTCAGTTTCCCAGTCGCTCGACGACGATCGGCACGAGGCGGCGCCCGAGGCGCGGCCATCCCACGATGCCCACCAACGTGCAGAGCGACCAGCCGATCGCGACCCCGACATGTTCCGGCGCCTCCCCGAACAGTGGCGCACGTGCAGCATCGATCAGGGAAGCCAGCGGATTAACCGCGAGGATCACGCGCAGCGCCGGTGCGGCCGACGCAGGGGCCGCCGTGAACACGCCTCCGGTGACGAACAGCGCAAGCATTGCGGCCTGCACGACACGGTCGACCGCGGGCGACAGCGTTGCGAAAGGCTGCAGGACCGCGCCGATGAGTGATCCGTTCGCGAGCAGCAGCCCACCGGCAACGAAAAGGGCTGCGATTCCCGCGGCGGGCGGTTGAAACATCGCACAGGCCGCCACGGCCGCGACGAGCAGCCTCGGCAGCACCGCGATCGCCGACAGCATCGTGGTCGACAGCATCAGCGTGCCCAGCCCGAGCTCCCCCCGTACGACGAGCGCCCGGTGCCTCCTGATCCCGTTGAGCTGCGTGCGCAGGACGTCGATCCAGCCTTGCCACAGCGAAAAGCCGATGAAGACGAACAGGGCATATCCGGCGACGTCGCCGTTCCGGAGCCCGATAACCGGTCGCAGCGCGACGAAGAGCGCGGTATAGGCGATCGGATGCAGGAGTGGCCAGATCGCGTTCGTGCGTGAACGGCGATAGTCGCCGAGCCACTCACGCGAGGCCAGGAGCCATGCGGTGGACAGGGCGCGGGATACGCGGCCCGCGTGGCGCGGAAGGACCAAGCTGCTCATCCAGCGAACTCCAGGTGATGCGCGGGCAGCCCGTCGGAGGTGTGCCCAGCGCGGCGGCCCATCGCTTCGGCCAGCACGGCGTCGATTTCACGACGCAGCACGGCAGCGGATGTCGCCGGCCGCGAAAGGTCGACGGCGTACCGGCCCAGGAACCAATCGACGAAACGCGCATAACGCGCACGGCGGCGCGAGGGATCTTCCGCAAGTGCGTTGTCCCAGGCGGTGTCGAGACCATCGGGCCCGGTGGAGTGCACCACCCTGTCGTAGTCCGCGCGTCCGAGGCACACGACAGGCCGGTCCGCGAGCAGCGCCTCGAAGCCCACCCCGCTGTTCACTGTGACGATGCCCCCGGCATGGCACAGGAGATCGTGGACGTGCGCTTCCGACCACAGCACCGGGAAGGCATTCGCACGTTCGCGAAACGGCTGCATGCTGGCGCGGTTCGCGGGGTGCTCCTTGGCGACCACGATAAGCCCACGCCTGGCGCCGAATGCGACGACCGCGTCGAACGCCAGTTCCATGGATACGTCGCTGAACTGCGCAATCGCACGGTCGTGCGGTAGCTGGAGCGGAAAGAACAGAAACGGTGCATCGGGTATTTGCCCGCGGGCGAGAAGCGCCGACCGCGACTGGCGGGGTCGCTGGGCGAATTTCGACGCCAGCGTTCCTGTCGCCATCGTGGACGTGTACTGGTCCCAGGCACCCAGCACCGCCGCGGGCAGCGTTTCTGGCCGGACGGGGTAGCGCGAGGACGCCGGGCCCCAGCCGGACCGGTCGAGGACAAAGACTTGCGCGAGGTACTGCTGCATGTAGAAGCGCCGCAGTGTGCGCGTGGGCCCGAAGTCGAGGTGGCTGCGGTGGGGCACGAACGCCATATCGACGCCTTCTGCGTCAACCCGCTCCGGGGTGATTGCCCAGGCCGGGATCTCCACGATCCGGACGTCGACGCCACGGCCGGTCAGCGACGCGGCCAGCGTCATCGCGAAACGCTTCCACCACAGCCGGAGCTCCAGCGTGTCGGGCGCGAGATCCGGCGGCGGTTTGCCGGGACGCAGGCTTTCGGGCTTCCATGGGAGGTCGAGTCGTGGCAGGAAAATCGCAGCCTGGACGGGGCGCGAGGCGGCGAAGTGGCGCCCGGCCCGCTCCATCACGGCGCCGGCGTCCGCCGAAGGTAGCCGTGCGAGGCAGCGTGCATGCAGCAGCCGACCGGCCTCGCGAAGCGCCGGATCGGCATCGAATCCGTCGCGCAGAAGCAGGTAGCGGACATCGCTGTATTTGCGATCGCCCTTGCCCATCCAGAATACCGCGTCATCACCGAGGTCCCAGTCGGCGAAACGGGTCTTCAGGTTGCGCACCTTGGCGGCTGCGGTGCCTGCGGCAACGTGGCGGGCGAGCACCACCTGGTCCACGAACCAGCGCGCCTCCCCCGACGCAAAGGCTTCGACGAGGTCCCCGGCGACAGCCTGGAAGAATTCGCGTGACCTCGGCGTTGAACGTGCCCAGACCGCCCCGGCCGCGACCTGCAGGTGCCCCGGCACGTCCTCGCCCCGCATGCGCAGGCAGATTTCCGCCTCGGGCTTGTCACTGAAGTCGAACGTAAGCGGGGCGACCGCAATGGTGTCGGCGTCCAGGGCCAGCACCGGCACGCTGCTGCGAAGGTCGAGGAGCTCGGCCATGCGAAGGAACCGCGCGCTCGCGTAGTAGGCGGCCTTGGGCACGCGCGGCGGAAGCGCGACCTTTTCCGTCGACAGGTGCAGCTGCGTCTGTGCCAGCAAGCCGCGTTCGGCTTCGATCAGCGCCAGCGCGGGCTCGTCCGGATTGACCAGATGCAGCATCAGGTGCGCGCCCGGACTGAATGCGTCGAGGCTGCGCGCGAGAG
This sequence comes from Lysobacter xanthus, assembly GCF_047159895.1. Classification (NCBI taxonomy): domain Bacteria; kingdom Pseudomonadati; phylum Pseudomonadota; class Gammaproteobacteria; order Lysobacterales; family Lysobacteraceae; genus Lysobacter; species Lysobacter xanthus. The sequence continues at coordinate 84,913 of NZ_BAAGAB020000004.1, read as the reverse complement.
CCAGCGCATGGGGCAGGTAGCCGCGATCGCAGGCAGTGAGCAGCAACACACGTGCCTCGGCCCACGGCAGACACCGGTCGAGTTTCGGGGCGCTCCGCACGAAGCCCGGCGCACTCATGGCTTCACCACCGCGAAACCGAAGTCCTTTCCGTTGGGAACGGACTCGATGAAGACGCCCGCGGTGCCACCGCTCAGCTCGGCGAGCGCGTCGAGCAGCGCGCGGAACACCATAGGCGAAAAGTAGTTGACGTGGATGGCATAGTCGCGCTCGGCGAGCGACCCCGGCCGGCTGTCGACTGCCGTGTACCGGCACCAGCGCGCGTACATCGCCGCGGTGGGCCGGTCGAGGCCATCACGATGCTGCGCCATCAGCTCGTCGAGCGTGGTGAGCGGTTGCCGCAGGTCGAAGGTGTATCGCGCGTCGGGCACTATGCCTGCGATCACGCCCCCCTGCCTCAGCTTGGACCACCACGTCTCCAGCGCGCCAACAGGATTGACCAGGTGCTCGACGACGTGGCTGCTGAAGACGAAGTCAAGCGAGGCATCGTCGAAGGAATCGAGCCGCTCCGCGGAATCCACGATGTAGTCGTCCCAGAGCGCACGCTGATCCGTGTCGAGACCCTGCTTCGCATACATCGCTTCCCACTGAACGGGCGTGCATTTCTCGACGTACTTGACCGTGCGCGTCGCGTCGGGCCGCACGGCTGGATGCAGACCCGGACCGATCTCGATGCCATGCCCGCGCAGCATGGGCAGAAGGCGCAGCCGACCGTCGAAGAGGGCTCCGACAGCGAGGTCCACGCCGCCCCCCTTCGGCTCCAGGCAGAGGTCGAACGCGGGCGGCACGGGCAGTGGCCAGTCCAGCGTGACGTCACGCGACGAAGTCCCCGGCGCCGCAGGCAAGGGTGTGATCGCTGAGCGCGGCCACCACCGCCCGCGAGCGGGCTCCGGCGGTTTCACGGCCGGCGGCGCAGCGACGTCTGCCAACCTATGACGGTCGCCGCCGGCCGTTTCGATCCAGACTGCCAGCGAGGCACCAGGGCCTAAGTGGCAACGCCAATCCAGCGACGATGGGAACGCACGCAGCGCCGTTGCCTCATGCGCGCCGCGCAGGCGGAGCATGGCGCCGTCCTCCAGGTGCACCGCACGCTGCGTGCCTGCCGGCAACTTCAGCACACAGGCCGAGACGCCAGCGCGCGGGGCATCGACCATGCGGTCGCCACGTGCCAGCAGGTCGTAGAGGTTCACGCCGCCTGCCCCGAGGCCGTGCGGGACGGCGCCAGCAGTCGCTTGTATGGCGGCACCCATTCGCGAAGCAGCCTTGCGTCGTCGTGCACCGGCGGCAAACCGATCCACTTGGGCAGATCGGGGGAGACATGGCCCCGCGCTACCTCGTCGTAAATGAGCTCGCGCTCGATCGCCCCTTCGTCTACTGCATCGCGCAGCGCCGCGTAGAACAGCGCGCCGTTGCGGTTGCCGCGGCAAATCCAGGGCTGAGTCGGCATATCGGTGTAATGAAGCAGGTGCGTCCGGCCCGCCTGGTAATGCTCGAGCGAGTTCCACTCGGGTGGGAGCCCGGCCCGTTTCGCCGCTTCGGGGACGATACACAGCTGCTGCATGAGGTCGGCATACCCGTACTCGCCGCTATCCAGCCCGCCGACGATCCGCGCGACGTCCCAGTCAAGTGCCGCGCAGTCGAGCAGCATCACGCTGAACTGCGGTGACCGTTGGCCCGCCGCATCGCTTTCCGCGTAGAGCACGCGGGCGCCTTCGAAGGGCATCGTCCACAGGCGCAGGACGTCCGAGAACACCTGCATGTCCGCGTCCATGTACAGGGCACGACCACGGTGGCCGCACAGCTCGGGGATGCGGAAGCGCGAGAACGAGAAGCCCGTGCGGGCCCGCTGTGCGGGATCGCGCGGCATGGGGATGTCGGTGTCGTCGATGGCCTGGACCTGGACACTCATGCTCGCGTGCCGTCGGATGCTGTACTCGAGCACCCGGAAGCCGATCTGCTGCGTCCGATCGGTGCCGACGAAGACCCGCACCGGGGCATGCACGTGTAGCGGCGCGTAGAACACGCCGGTCGAGCGGATGATCGCGGCGAACTGCGCGAACTGGCGGTCGAACGAGGGATGGCCGTTCGCCAGCAGCGTGGAATCCCGAAGGTCGTCGAATTCCGCCGCATAGCTCGCGCCACCGTCAATGCCCAGCGAGCGAACGGTACGTGCGCCGCACAGAGCCAGCGCATAGAGCGCGGCCTCCGCGCTGAAGAAGCGCACGTTGACCACCGGGGATCCCGGCACGCGGATCTTCGAACTGGCCGCGTTGTACCAAGCCAGTCGCCCTTCGTCGACGAGCCTGCGCAGCACCGGCATTTCGGCCGCCCAGTCGTACAGTGTGCGGCGCGACGGCTTGCATTCCACGTGCGGATGCATAGGCATCCACAACACGCTCGCGTTGGCGAGAATCGCATCCCCGCAGTCGCGCACGACGTCCAGGTCGATCGCGTGCGCGATGTCCACCGGGCGCTCGCGGACCACGTGGTTCAGCGCGAGGAGCCCGAAGGCCGATGTGTCTACGCCTGCGAGCTTCCGGAACGACGGGCCCTTGCCGAGCATCAGCCAGGGGCGCTCGCCCATGCGCTGGCTGCGGGACCATTCGATAATGTCGGGGATGTCGGTCATGGAACGGTCGTGGCCTCGGAGAATGGTGCGGGAGCGACCGCAGCGAGCGGCGGCAGCGCCACCGGGACTGCGTCGTACTGCCGAAGGGCATCTACCTGAAGGCCGGGATGGCGCCGCCGCAGCAGGAGCTTCTGCGCGACTTCGTCCTGCCGCGCGCGCGAGGCGCCGACGCGGTGCTGTGCACGCACGTCCCCGAGGTACACATGCCGCCACCCCAGCGCGCGGGCCCGTAGGCACAAGTCAACGTCGTTGTAGCCAGCCGGGAACGCCACCTCGTCGAGCCCGCCAAGTGTCTGGAAGACTTCGCGGCGAATGGCAACGCAGGCGAACGTGTTACCCACCACCTCACGCGACAGCGCGCCGCTCTCGCCACGCACTTCCTCGACCGGCGAATCCGTTTCGTGGCCGGGACGCGCCCGGGCATGGAAAGCGCCACCGATGCACGCCCCATCCGCGTCGAGCAGCTGCAGGCCGACGGTCGCCACGCACGGCAACAGCGCCCAGCGGGCGAGTCGGTCCAATGCATCGTCGTCGATCAGTTCGGCATCGTTATTGAGGAAGACGAGCACTTCGCCGGTCGCGGCTCGCGCAGCGGCATTGGCCTGCGCGCTGTGGTTGAAGGGTCCCGGATAGTGGACGAACCGAACGGCGCCCGTACATTCGCTGCGCACGGCTTGCTCGACAGCATCGCGCGAGGCGTCGGAGGAGCCATTGTCGACGAGGATCAACTCCAGCGTGCCCACCAGGCGCTGGCGCACGAGTGAGCGGATGGCGGCGATGGTCAGCTCCGACTGGTCACGGAACATGACGACCACCGATACCGACGTGTCGTCGTGCACGGGATGGAGCGCACCGTCCGACGCGACATCGAACGGGTGCATCCAGTATGCCGCGAGCACCGCGGCGTCCACAGGTGGCACGGGTTGCATGACCGCGTGGAGCGACAGTGGCTCCGCGTGCACGTGCTCCCGCAAGGCGACGGGCGCCATGCGACAGTGCCAGGCATCGGCGCGCGGACGTCCCTTCCAGCTCGCCGCGCGGATCGCGAACGCGCGGCCGCGGCGATCGTGATGCCGCTCGGCGACGCCATCGCGCGCCGGTGCGCGCCTCAATCGGACGGGCCTCAGCCCACCCGCAGCATCACGCTGTGCGTCGAGCCAGTCCCAGCCGACGAGGTCCGCGTCACCGTCGGCGAGCGCCACGATGCCGGCAAGCGATGGATGCAGCACATCGCCGGCCACGGCCGGAATCACCCAGTCGATTTGGGCGGCGCGAAGTTCGACGGCATCCGGCGCCGGCCTAGTGAACAGCGGCAGGGGCTGCGAATCGCCGCAGCATGGCGCCTCATCACAAAGGATCCATGGCGTATCCGGCCAGGTCTGCAGGCGCCAGCTCGCGAGCGTGGCGGCCAGTGCTGCGTCGTCACCCGTGGGCTCGACCAGCAGCGCGACTCGGCGGGGCGCCGCGATTCTGGTGAAGGCATCCGACTCGGAGCGCCACCGTGCGACCGCCTCCATCGGCGGGCGTCCGCGCAACAGGTGCCCGAACGGCAGCGCCGCGGCGAACTCCTCGAGCCCCTCGGGAGGCCAGCGGTTCATCCGACGTCACCGCCGGCCCGTGCGAACACCGCGCGCAGCCACCGCCGCCAATCCGGCGCCGCTTCACGCTGCAGCCGGGCGAGTTGTTCGCGAAGGGCGTCGCGCTCGCGCAGGTACACGGCGCGATGTGTGAACGCACCACCGGCGTGCTCCTGGTTCCATTCCCGGTGTCGGAAGACGTCGAACGGGGCATCGCCCACCTGCCGCAGGGCCAGGCCCTGCGACTCGACCGCCCTCGACACCGCGATCTCGGCGGCGATACATTCGCCGTAGTTGCGCCCGGACGGAAAACCGCCGATCGCTTGCATCGTCGTTCCCGACACGGCCCAAGTCAGTGCGCGGAGGTGGCGTCCGCGCGGACCGGGTTCGATGCCGAAGCGGCGCATCGCATCGAGGTAGACGTCGACGCGATTTGCGTCACGGCCGTCGAGCCTATGCTCGGGCAGCCGGTCGCGCCCGGGGCCGTTGCGCAGCGAGTCCCACGCGGCATCCCAAGCCGCGTTGAAGCACTCGCCGACCAGTCCGACGCCCGGTTGGTCGAGGATGTGCAGGTACCGTGCGAACCAGTCGTCCGCGATCGCACGGCATTCATCCTGGACGAAGAGATAGGCGGACCGCCCCGGCCACCGACGCCAGGCCGCGTCCCAGGCCCCGATGTTCATGCCATCGTTTGGCCGTTCCAGCACATCGTCGAACCGGCAACGGATCGACGCGAACAGCACCGCGGCGCCGGTCGCATTGACACAGAGCACGCGGTCGTACGGGACGCCAGCGGGTCGACGATCGAGACTGTCCAGCAGCACCTCCAGAGACTCGGCCGGGCGTCGGTCATAGAACGACACCACCAGGAGTGGCCTTGCGACATGCGTCATGCGGCCTCCAGCGCGCCGCGCACGACCGCGGCCATTGCAGCGCCGAGTGCGCTCATTGAGTAGTCGCGGGCGATCAGCGCACGGCCGACCTGCAGGTGCTGACGGACCAGCGGGGGGTCCTGCAGATAGCGGTCGATACCCGCGGCCGGGTCGTCGAGCCAGATTGCGCCTTCGAGTGCGCGACAAGCGGCCGTAGGCGTGGCCACGACCGGTACCGCGGCCGCCAGCGCTTTCACTGCGCGGTTCGCCGACTTGGTCCGCGAGAAGGGATCGAGGCTGTTCGGTACGAGGCAGATATCGGCCGCGGGCAACAGGGCGTCCAGGCGCGCTGGCGACCACTCGAAGTAACGCGTGGGCACCGGCAGGCGAGGACGGATTTCCCGATAGCGGGCAGCGTCGTTGCTCACGATCCAAAGCTCGACCCGATGACGGCGCGCCGTATCGCGCAACGCATCTTCGAGCAGCAGCAGGTCGGAGAGCCCTGAAGCTGCCCACGGCGCACCGGCGTTCCCGAACCACAGCAGCACTGCGCCGCGACCCAGCCGCATCCGTCGCATGCGCGCGAGCCAAGATCCGAGCCGCCCAAAATCACCCCGGTGAAAGGAACGGGCGCCCACCAACGCGGCCTCGCGGGCCAGCAGGGCGGGTGTTTCGACGATGTCGGGCACCACCGATACCGTGTCCGCCGGCACCGAGCATTCGCGCACCACCACATCCTGCAGCGCGTGGGTGGGTACCGTGACGTGGCAGCCGGGAAGCAAGGCACGGATGCGGCGCGATGCGCGCCCCCCGTCGCCCCCGTAGCCGTCCACGAAGACGTTGTCGCAGAGATCGACCACCACCGGCTCGGCACGGTCGCGACGGCGCGCCGCCCAATCGGCATCCGCCTGCGTGAGCGGCTTGACCGCTACTCCGATCCGCGCCTCCGGCCCGCCGCCGCCTCCCGCGGTGGACAGTCCGACGCGCCTGCCGCGGTCGCGCAATGCAATTGCCGGAGCCAGGCCGCGGTAACGCACGCTCGCGAGCGACAGGTCGCTCCGGGCGAGCCGGAAGACGACATCGAGGGGCTGCAGGCTCATGTCGGTAGCGACGCTCACTGCGCTCCGTTAGCGCGCGACCCGCAACTGGCTCTGATCGATCTCGATGACACCGTCGACCGCGCGCGCCACGTAGTTCGCCCGCTGGTAGTCCGCTTCGGTTTGCACCTCGCCCGACAGATGCACGATACCCCGATCGACGCTGACGTCGACCCCCGCTGCGCCCTCGCCGAGTGCCCCGACGATCGCCTTCTGGACGGTCTCAGGCCTCAAGGCGAGGGATTTCGCTGAAATCGGGCCGTCCCCGGGACCGGTCGCAACCGGCACCGGCAGGACGATGTGCGCCGCGCGCTCCCGCAGGCGGGCAGTCGGCGGAGGGTCGACACTCGCGGCGGAGTCCGGGGTAGCGGAGGCTGCGACGGGGGCGGCGTCAGTCGAGGGCTCGCCCGGCTTGGCACAGGCGGACAACAGCAGTGCACCAGCGAGAACCAGCAGCAAGGGGCGCATGAAAAGTTTCCTTTCCGTATACAACGGCGGGGCCGGTCTGTGAAACGGGCGCTGAACAACTTAGGAGCATACGCACCAACAGCCTGTGCGGATTCACCCTCCGTTGACGGCGAATCTTTCGTCACCCTCCCTGCATCCGCCCGGCGATATGAACCGTAGTTGAAGATGGACGGATCCCGTTGGGCACCGTTCGTGTCGACCGACCGAAGAGGTCAGCCGACGTCCGCCGGCTGCCAAGCCGCCCCCCCCCGCACCACAGGTGTCCATCATGAAACGTCTCTTCATTGCTACAGCCTTGGCGACCATCGCCCTTGGCTCCATCGGCGGCGCTGGCGCTTCCAGCCATCGCGAAGCACCGCTTATCACGAAGTACCCGAAAGTCGACGGCACGGACCTTTACATGTTCCGCAGCTACGAGCCGGGCCGCGAGGGGTACGTGACCATTCTCGCGAACTACCAGCCCCTGCAGGATCCGTACGGCGCCCCGAACTTCTTCATGTTTGACGATCGCGCGAGCTACGAGATCAACATCGACAACGACGGTGACGCTGTCGCCGATATCGTCTACGAGTTCGAGTTCGCGAACATCTTCCGCAACCTTGCCGTACCGGTGAACGGTCAGAACGTTCCTGTACCGTTGATCAACGTCGGCCAGTTCGGTAATTCCGAGCTGCACGACAATCAGAACGTTTTCGAGGTGTATCAGCTCTCCGTGCGAGGCGATGGCATCGCGCGCTCGCAGGCGCGCAACATCCGAAACGGCTCTGACATCTTCATCAAGCCGACCGACAACATCGGTAACAAGTCCATTCCCGATTACCCCAGCTACGCGGATCGCTTCATCTACCGCACCCAGCTGCCGGGCTGCGCCCAGGAAGCTCGCGTGTTCGTCGGGCAACGCCGGGAAGGCTTCGCAGTGAACGTCGGCGAGATCTTCGACCTCATCAACCTAAACCCCGTCGGCGGCCGCAACTCCGAACCCAACGCGCTCTTCAACAAGAACGTGAGCACGCTTGCGATCGAAGTGCCGATCTCCTGCCTCACCGCCGGCGGCAATGGGCCCATCATCGGCGCATGGACGACGGCGCGTACACCGAACCCGGAAGGTCCCGACCAGCTGTCGCGTCTCGCGAACCCGTTGGTGAATGAGATCGTGATCGGGCTGCCCGACAAGGACAAGTTCAATGCATCGATGCCGGTCAACGACGGACAGTTCGCGACGTACGTGACCAATCCGGTGCTGCCGGAGCTGATTGAACTGTTGTTTCCGGGTGTGCAGGCACCTAACCTGTTCCCCCGTACCGACCTCGTGGCTGCGTTCCTCACCGGTGTCCCGGGGCTCAACCAGCCGGCGAACGTGCGTGCGTCGGAGATGATGCGCCTTAACACGAGCATCGCCCCGGTACCCGGAACTTCGCAGAACGAGCTTGGCGTGATCGCGGGCGACAACGCCGGCTTCCCGAACGGGCGTCGACCGGGCGACGATGTCGTGGACATCGAGCTCCGCGTGGCGATGGGCGTGCTTCTCACGGACGCGCAAGCGCCGTCGCGCAATCTTCCGTACACCGACGGCACCTACGTCGACGGTACGTACTTCCGCAATGCGTTCCCGTACCTGCAGCACCCGCTTCCGGGCTCGCCGAACGAGAAGAACGGCGTCCTCCGATAAGCATTCCGGATGCGCCGTAACCCGGCGCATCCGTATCGTCCAGACGGCGACGCTCCTGCGTCGCCGTCTTTCTGTGCAAAGTCGGACATCGTATGCGCCAGATCCTTTTCCTCGTGGCCTGCATCGCGCTTGCATCGTCCGGACAGGCGCGCGCCCAGCGGCCACCCGCCCGCATCCCCTCGAACCCGGACGAAGTTCTCGAACGTCTCCCGGCGGGGTTCAGCGCGGCCACGGCGCACCGTCCGGGGCGCACGGCGCCGCCGCAGCAGATCCTGTCCATGCTCGCGCTCGCCGCGACGACCGGTGACACACGCCTGTCCGAACGCGCGCAGCGCTTGCTCGACGCCTATCCCCGCAACACCCCCAACACGGAAATCGTGCGCGCGCGCGCGTTCGCGGCGCAGCACCGGCACGATTTCGCCGAATCCCTGATGCAGCTCGAGCGGCTCCTCGCGCTGTCTCCCCGTGACGGCGATGCTTTGCTATCCCGTGCACAGATACAGCTGGTTCAGGGCCGCGTCGATAGGACACGGGTGGACTGCGGACGGCTGAGCCTGCAAATCGACGCCGGCCTCGGGATGCTGTGCGCCGCGTCGCTTTCGTTGCGTCTCCAGCAATGGACTACAGCGGCCACGTTTGCCGATCGTTGGCTCTCGGCCGCAGGAGGTGATCCCGCGCTGCGGCGCTACGGTCTGTTGCTGCGCGGTGAAATCGCGTCGCGCGCAGGCGAGCCCGACGCCGACCGCTGGTTCACGCACGCCATGACCCTGGGCTCAGGCGACGTGCGTTCTATTGCCGCGTTCTCCAGGCACCTGCGCCGCAATGGGCGCGACATGGCCGCGATCCAAATGCTCCGCGCGGCACCGTTGACCGACACCCTGTTGCTGGAGCACGCACTCGCTGCACAGCACGTGCAAGCTCCGGAGGTGGCGGCGTTGCGCGCGGAACTCGGGCGACGGTTCGCGCTTGCACACGCTACGGGCCAACCGACGGAGCTGCGTGACGAGGCCGAGTATGAGTTGAGCCTGCAGCGGAATCCTGCGCGGGCACTCGACCTGGCGCTACGCAACTTCGAGAGCCAGCGCGACGCCGAGGACGTTGAGCTGCTCGTTCGCACGGCCAAAGCAGCCCGTCGCCCGCGCGCCCTGGACGGGCTCCGCGCATGGGCCGCGTCGCAACATGTTCCGGTGCCCGAGGCGGACGCGCGATGAGGCACTTCGCGGCCCTCGCCGCCTTGCTACTGCTCGCAGGCCCGTTGGCCGCGCATACGCTGTCGGTCTCGCACGTGGACATCGATGCACGCACGCGCGACGTCACCGTCGACATCGACGTGCCGCTGCGTGACCTCGCCTTCGCCCTACCGCTCGACGCGAACGCGGACGACGCGATCACTTGGGGCGAATTGCGATCGATGCAGCCTCTGCTCGAAGCGCGCGTCGCCCGCACCGTCGCCCTGCGCGCCGGCGGTCGACGCTGCCCGCTCCATCCGAACGGGCTCGCCACGCGCACGCGCGAAGGCGTCGCGCACGCGAGCCTTCAGCTGGTGGGATCCTGCGACGTTTCCGCAGGCCTCGACGTCGACTTCCGCCTGCTGGCCGACGAGGAACCGTCGCACGCGGCGCTGGTCACGCTGCGCGCGGCGGAGGGCACGCGCAGTGCAGTGGCGCGCGACGGCGCCCGCGTCGCGCATTTCGCGTCCGGCACCGGCGGCCGCCTGCAGACGTTCCTCACCTTCCTGCGCGAAGGCGTGCACCACATCCTGATCGGCTACGACCACATCGCCTTCCTGCTGTCGCTGCTCCTGCCCGCCGCGCTGTCGCGCAACGCGGGCCGATGGCGGCCGGTGGGCTCCGCGCGCGAGGCGCTCGGGCATACCCTCGCACTGGTCACCGCGTTCACGGTCGCGCATTCGGTGACGCTGAGCCTCGCCGCGCTGGGTCTGGTCCAGCCCGCGCCACGGCCCGTCGAGATCGCCATCGCGGCCAGCGTGCTGCTCGCCGCGCTCAACAACGTGTGGCCGCTGGTGACGCGTCGACCGTGGCTGCTCGCCTTCGGCTTCGGGCTCGTCCACGGCTTCGGTTTCGCGGGCGCGCTGGGCGAGATCGGGCTGCCTCCGGGCGACAACGCGACGGCGCTGTTCGGCTTCAACCTCGGCGTGGAAGCCGGCCAGCTCGCGATCGTCGCCGTGGTGCTGCCCGTGCTGTACGGCATCCGCGGCGTGCGGAGCTATCCGACGCGCGTGCTGCCCGGGGCGTCGCTGGCCATCGCCGCACTCGCGGCGTACTGGATCGTGCAACGCGTTGGCTGAAACAGGGTCGGTGGGTACTCGCGGTGCCCGTGCATGCCATGGGCCGCTTCGGCTTCACGTACGCGACGAAGGCGAGAGGTGCCGCTGTCCCGGAGCTGCATCCTGCTAGGAAGCAGCCCCATCGAGTTGAAGTGGCTGCCCACTGCGGAGAAGCCCCGTCAAACGCAGCGTGACAATGCCGCTGCCGACACGTGGACCGGTTTACCTAGCACCACGTGCACGAAGCCACTGGCTTACACTTTCAGGGGTCGACGCCGTGCGCTGCCATGGCGCCACACGGCCATGTCCCGCGCCACGGCGCTACAACTTCGCGACGGCCGCCTGCGCGAGGCCCGTGAGCTTCGACAGGGCGACGGTACGATCCCCCGCCGCGAGGACCGGCGCCGAGATGATCACAACGCGGAAGCCCTTCTGCGTCGCGACGACCGCATCGGCCCGGCGGATGCCACGCCCCGCAGCGACCTTCTCGGCGACCGCGAAGGTCGCGTCCCCGACCTTCGGCACGGCCTCGACCCGCACCGCATCCGCGGCCTTCGGGTTCTTCAGGTCGACCAGGCCCAGGGCCAGCTCCTGCACCTCCCGTACGATCGCGCCCTGCGGCGAATCGTGGAGCTGCAACGACACCCGGCCCCCGGCACCCGTCCAGTTGCAGAGCATCACGCCGTTGGCCTCGTCGCCGCGATCCCGGACACCCGCCTGCGCGTCGGGCAGCACCTGCCGTACGTCGGAGAGGTCGAGGATCGCGCAGGGATCCATCGACGTGGCCGGCGCCTGCGCCTGCACGGGCGCGGCCGTACGCGCGACGCGCGGCGTATCCGCGGCGCTGGCGGGCGCGGGCGTCGTGCGCGAGCATCCAGCGCCCACCCCGACCAGGCCGACGAGCAGGGAGGGGAGCAGCAGCGACGTTTTCATCCGGTTCTCCGATCAGGGGCGGTCGAGATACGCGACGGGCAGCGTAGCGGATGCGTATCCCGCGAGCACCGTCCTGTCGTGGAGAAGCACGTCGTCGCTCATGGCGCGGAAACGTCGGACGGCGCCTCCACCACGTAGCCCTTCGCCGCCAGTGCCGCCACCACGCCACGCGGCGACAGCACTTCGTGCATCTGCAGCGTGGAGAACGTCACGCGGTTCTTCGCGAGGCTCGCCTCGGCCTCGGCGATCCATTTGGTGCGCGCCTGCGCTCGCAGCGTATCGAGGCCGTACTTCTTCGCGAAGGCACCGCTGAGCAGCGCGTCCTCGCAATCCTCGCCGGGCTCGCCGCGATCGAGCGCGCGCAGCGTGGCGATGTCGCCCGACGCCCAAGCCTGCGCACGGGCCTGCAGCATGTCCAGATCGTTTTCGACGCGGTCGAGCAGGTGCTCGAAGCAGCGCACGTCGGCAAGCTGCGTGCCCTTGAATTCCTTGATCACCTTCTTCGGGTTCGCGATCGTCAGTTTCGCGGCCGGCGAGATGCCTTTCATCCCGCGTGCCTTCAGCGCCTCCGTCAGCGCCGGCCCGACGACACTCTTCTGGGACAGGTGGCGCTGCTCGAGGGCCTCCTCGTAGAGCTTGCCGGCGGCGAAGATCGGGCGCCATTGCTCGACGGCCGCGTCATTGCCGATGTAGCGGCGCTTGAGGCTCGCCCAGCGCGCATAGGTCGCCGGTGGCAGCACATCGCTCAGGCGGCGGTCGTCGGGCAGCTCGCGGATGCCCACCAGGGACGGCAGCAGCGCGAGTTTGCCGAAGAACCCGACGTCGGTCCCGACCACCACCATCGGGCCATAGAGCACCGCGTCCGCCGAGGCCACGGTCCGGCGCATGCGCGCCGAGTTCCACACCATGCCGGCCGGCAGCGGCGAGACGGTGCCGAGGATCCAGAGGGTGTGGTCGCCGCGTTGGACCTTCCACATGCCGGGACCGGGCGCGCGCACGACCGCGGTCTCGAGCACGGCACCGGAATCGGCCGGCGCGGTCGCGGAAGGCGGCGCCTGCGCGGACGTGGTGCCCACCGCGAGCACGAGCACGGCGGCGAGGACGAGCGGAATCGAACGCATAGCATTCCCTGTTCATGAAGAGGACTGCCGCTCAGACGCGAGGCGGCGCGTGAAGTTCCGCGATCTTCACGATCGATCGGACCCGCTGCATGTGCCATGCGGCCTTCCTACGTTCGGGACGCCGGAAACGACGACGCCCGGCACGGGGCCGGGCGTCGCGATGCATCGAATTGGTCGGGGTAGCCGGATTCGAACCGACGACCACCAGTCCCCCAGACTGGTGCGCTACCAGGCTGCGCTATACCCCGAAAGCCTCCCGCCGAAGCGGGCGCGCAGTATAGCGCGCCGCAGCGGTTGCGTCCCCGGTTGGCTGAAGGCGGCACGTCGCAGGTCCGACCGGCCGAAACATCGCGGCGTATCGGCGTGCAGGTGCCACGCAACCGGTCGCCGCGGGTCGACCGGCGTTTCGAGGGTCGCGAGGGTGTCTGCGGCGGGATGCGCACGTCGTCGACACTGACGCTCGCGGATGCGCGCCGCGTGCGAGCGCAGCTGCTCGACGCCCGCGCGCCTGCGGGATGGATGCAATCAATCGAAACGCTGGCGTCCGTACCCGAGGGCAATCCGCCACGCGCCGTAGCGCGTACTGCGACCGCTCAGCGACGCAGCAGCTGCAGCACTTCCTCGAGCTCCATCCGCACCTGCCGCACAATCTGCGAGCTGAGCGCGGATTCCTGCTTCTGGTCATCGCCTTCGAGTCGCAGGCGCGCGCCGCCGATCGTGTAGCCCTGCTCATACAGCAGCCCGCGGATCTGGCGCACCATCAGCACTTCGTGACGCTGGTAGTAGCGGCGGTTGCCCCGACGCTTGACCGGATTGAGCGTCGGGAATTCCGTTTCCCAGTAGCGCAGCACGTGCGGCTTGACGTCGCACAGCTCGCTCACTTCACCGATCGTGAAGTAGCGCTTCGCCGGGATCGGCGGCAGTTCCTTGTTGCTGCCCGGATCAAGCATGGTCGGCCGCTCCGGAATACGCCTCGACACGTTCCTTCAGCTTCTGGCCCGGGCGGAACGTCACGACGGTGCGCGCGGAGATCGGAATCTCCTCGCCCGTCTTCGGATTGCGGCCCGGCCGCTGGTTCTTGCGCCGCAGGTCGAAATTGCCGAAGCCCGAGAGCTTCACCTGGCGACCGCCTTCGAGCGCCTGGCGCAGCACGTCGAAGAACGAATCGACGAACTCCTTCGCCTCGCGCTTGTTGAGGCCGACCTCGTCGAACAGTCGCTCGGCCATCTCGGCCTTGGTCAGCGTCATCGGTGCGTTTCCTCGGGCTCAGCTGCGGATCGTCGCGCCGTGCTCACGCTGCAGTTCGGCGACCACGTCGCCGACGACGGCGTCCACGTCGCGGTCGGTCAGAGTGCGGGTTTTTTCCTGCAGGATCAAGCCCATGGCCACACTCTTGAAACCGGTTTCGACACCCTTGCCCCGGTAGACGTCGAACAGCACGAGGTCGCGCAGCGACGGCCCCGCGGCACCGCGCACGGCCGCCTCGAGCGCGCTCCACGGCACCGAGTCGGCGACGACGAACGCGAGGTCGCGCCGGACGGACGGATAGCGCGACAGGGCCTCCGCCTTCGGCAACGCGCGCCGTTGCACGGCGTCGAGGTCGACCTCGAACGCGACGACATCGACGTCCAATCCGATCGCCTGCTGCAGGCGCGGATGCAGCTGGCCGATCCAGCCGACCACCCGCCCGCCGAGCAGCACGTCGGCCGATCGACCGGGATGGCCCCAAGGCCTCGTCGAGCGTTCGAAGGTTAGGCGGGCGCCGGACACCGCGGCGAGGCTTTCGAGGTCGCCCTTCAGGTCATGGAAGCCGACCGGACGCGACGCGCCACTCCACTGCTCGCCCGCGACGTCGCCACAGGCGACCGCGGCGACGCGCTGGGTGTGCCGGGGCATTTCGCCCTCGCCCGCCGCATGGAAGACGTTGCCGAGCTCGAACAGGCGCACGCGCGGCTGCTGGCGCGCGGCATTGCGACCGAGCGCGGCCGCGAGGCCCGGCAGCAGCGAGGTGCGCATGACGGCGAGCTCCGCGCTGAGCGGATTGGCCAGCGCGACGGCGCCGTCCTGCAGCGACCAGGCGTCGAGCCACGCCGCGTCGACGAAGGCGTAGTTGATCGCTTCGAGGTAGTCGCGTACCGCCATCGCCCGGCGCAGGTGCGCGGCGTCGACGCGGGTCTCCGAAGCCGGCGCGAGGGGCACGACGCCGGACGGCAGGGTGGCCGGCACAGCGTCGTAACCGTGGATTCGCGCGACCTCCTCGACGAGATCCTCCTCGATCGCGAGGTCGAAGCGCCGGCTCGGCGGCGTCACGCGCCAGCCGTCGGCGACGGTCTCCACCTGCAGCCCGAGCGCGCCGAGTATGCGTCCGACCTCCGCGTCCGCGACCTGCGTGCCCAGCAGGCGGGCGAGACGGTCACGTCGCAGGCCGATGGCGGCCGGACGCGGCAGGTGCTCGTCGAGCGCGGCCTCCACGACCGGACCGGGGCGGCCGCCCGCGACGTCGAGAATCAGGCGCGTCGCGTATTCGATCGCGGTGCGCGGCAGCGCCGGATCGACGCCACGCTCGAAGCGATGCGAGGCATCGGTATGCAGGCCGAGCCTGCGGCCGCGGCCGATGATGGCGCTTGGCGCGAAGTGGGCCGACTCGAGGAAGACGTCGCGGGTCCCATCGGTGACGCGCGTGTCGTGCCCGCCCATGAGGCCCGCGAGCGCCACCGGGCGATCCGCATCGGTGACGACGAGGAACTGCGCGTCGAGCGCGGCGTCACGTCCGTCGAGCAGCTTGAGCGACTCGCCATCCCGCGCGGCGCGCACGCCGACCGGCCCGCGAAGCGTTGCGCGGTCGAAGGCATGCATCGGCTGACCGAGTTCGATCATCACGTACTGGGTGACGTCGACGAGGAACGACACCGGGCGGATGCCGCTGCGGCGCAGGCGTTCGGCCATCCAGGCCGGCGTCGGTCGCGCCGCATCCACGCCCTCGATCACGCGGCCGCAGTAGCGCGGCGCGTCGGCACCGGCGTCGAGCTCGACGGCGAGCGTCGACGTCGTTTCGGCCGGAACCGGCGCGATGTCGAGCGGCGCGACCTGCGCACCGGTCGCCGCCGCGACGTCGAAGGCAATGCCGCGCACGCTGAAGCAGTCGGCACGGTTCGGCGTGAGCTTGATCTCGATGCTCGCGTCCGGCAAGGCGAGGAAATCCGCCAGAGGCGCGCCGATCGGTGCGTCGTCCGGCAGTTCGAGCAGCCCCGACGCATCGGCATCGATGCCGAGCTCCTTCGCCGAGCACAGCATCCCGAACGACTCCACGCCGCGCAGCTTCGCCGCCTTGATCGCGATGCCGCCCGGCAGCGTCGTGCCGACCGTGGCTAAGGGTGCGGCGAGGCCGACCCGCGCGTTCGGCGCGCCGCAGACGATCTGCACCGTGTCGCCCTGCCCGATGTCGACGTCGCAGACCTGCAGGCGGTCGGCTTCTGGATGGCGCTCCGCGCGGACGATGCGAGCGACGACGACACCGTCCAGCGCGTCGCCCAGCGGCGTGACCTCTTCCACTTCGAGGCCGATCGCGGTGAGCGTCGCGGCGAGCTCGTCGCGCGTGGCCTGCGTCGGGACATGCTGGCGGAGCCAGTTTTCGGAGAACTTCATCGGGATCTCGCTCGTCGCGCCGGCCTGCCGCCGGCGGATCAGGAATCGGAGAAAAGCCTTAGGCGAACTGGCGCAGGAAGCGCACGTCGTTCTCGAAGAAGCTGCGCAGGTCGTCGACGCCGTAGCGCAGCATCGCGAAGCGCTCGACGCCCAGGCCGAATGCGAAACCGGTGTACTTCTCCGGATCGATGCCGACGTTGCGCAGCACGTTCGGATGCACCATGCCGCAGCCGAGCACCTCGAGCCAGCGCGTGCTGCCGTCGGGCTGCTTCCAGGCGATGTCGACTTCCGCCGACGGCTCGGTGAAGGGGAAATAGCTCGGGCGGAAGCGCATCTCGAGGTCGTCCTCGAAGAAGGCGCGAACGAACTCGACGAGCGTGCCCTTGAGGTCGGCGAAGCTCGCGCGGTCGTCGACCAGCAAGCCTTCGACCTGGTGGAACATCGGCGTGTGCGTCTGGTCGGAATCGCTGCGGTAGACCTTGCCCGCCGCGATCATGCGCAGGGGCGGCTGGTGTTCCTGCATGAAGCGCACCTGGACGCCGGAGGTGTGCGTGCGCAGCAGGCGTCCGTCGCCGAAGTAGAACGTGTCGTGCATCGCGCGCGCCGGATGGTGCGGCGGGAAATTCAGCGCCTCGAAGTTGTGCCAGTCGTCCTCGATCTCCGGTCCGTCCGAGAGCCGGTAGCCGAGGCGACCGAAGATCTCGGCGATGCGCTCGAGCGTGCGGCTGACCGGATGCAGGCCGCCGCGTGCGACGTCGGCACCGGGCAGCGTGACGTCGATCGATTCGGTGGCGAGGCGTGCATCGAGCGCGGCGGATTCCAGCGTCGTGCGGCGCGCGGCGAGCGCGACGGTCACCGTGTCGCGTGCCGCGTTGATCGCCTCGCCGGCGGTCTTGCGCTGATCCGGAGGGAGGACGCCGAGCTGTTTGAGCTGGCCGGTGATGCTGCCGGACTTGCCGAGCAACGCGACGCGCAGCGCCTCGATCGACTCCGGCGACGTCGCCGCCGCGATGTCGGCGAGGGCCTGTTCCGTCAGCGACTGGATCTCACTCATGGACCACCACTCTCCATTGTTCCGGCCGGCACGGGGCACCGTTCGGAGAATTATGCGGTGCCGTCGACAGACGCCCTCGTCAGCAGACGGCGCGATCGCGGCCGCGATCCACCTCTCCGTTCCGACCAAGGGCCGCGGCCCGGTGCTTCCAAAACGAACATGGGGGAAGGACTTGCGCCCTTCCCCCATGCGTGAGGCTTTCCGCGAAAGCCCACGCATGGCGCGCGGGCTCCGCTGATGCTTCTTACGCCGCGAGCGCGCTCTTCGCCTTCTCGGTCAGCGTGGTAAACGCCGCCGCGTCGTGCACGGCGATGTCGGCCAGCACCTTGCGATCGAGCGTGATGCCGGCCTTCAGCAGGCCGTTGATGAAGCGGCTGTAGCTCATGCCGTTCATGCGGGCCGCGGCATTGATACGCGCGATCCACAGGGTGCGGAAATGACGCTTCTTCTGCTTGCGGCCGATGTACGCGTACTGCAGCGCCTTCGTGACCGCCTGCTTGGCAACGCGGAAGACCTTGCGACGCGCGTTGTAGTAACCCTTCGCCTGGGCGAGGACCTTCTTGTGACGGCGACGCGCCATCACGCCACGCTTAACTCGTGCCATTTTCTAGCCCTCCTCAGAGATACGGAAGCATGCGGTCCAGACGGCCCGCGTCCTCGGCACGAACGTGGTTCGTCTGCCGGAGGTTGCGCTTCCGCTTGGTCGCCTTCTTGGTGAGGATGTGGCTCTTGTTGGCGTGGCCGCACTTGTACTTGCCGGAAGCGGTCTTCCGGAAGCGCTTGGCCGCCGCCCGATTGGTCTTGATCTTGGGCATATCGATGTCCGTTCGGAGTTTCTGACTGGCTGGGCGGTGGCCTGCGCCACGCTTTCCGTCCTGCCCATACCGGCGTGTGGTCGACGAGCCGGCCGAGCCGGTCGTGACGGGTCCTGATACCACCCGGCGCGAACCGGGCCGCATATTGTGCACGAGGCGTTAAAGCGGTGCAAATCAGTGGCTTGGCATCGCGCGGGCCCGCGGGGACGGGGCGACACGGCCGCCGGGCCGGAGCCTTGGCCGTTGGCCACCGACCCAACGCGGAGCCTACTGACCGCCCCCGAGCGACCGCCCAAACGCCGACGGCCCGCCGAAGCGGGCCGCCTGCTGCACCACGAAGCGCCTTACGGCTGCTTCTTCTTCGGCGCGATCATCATCACCATCTGGCGGCCTTCGAGGCGCGGCCGGGACTCGATGACGATGTCCTCGCCCAGGTCCTTCTCGATCCGGTTCGCCATCTCGCGACCGAGCTCCTGGTGGCTCATCTCGCGCCCGCGGAAGCGGATGTTGACCTTGATCTTGTCGCCTTCCTCCAGGAAGCGGCGCATGTTGCGCAGCTTGATCTGGTAGTCCCCCTCGTCGGTGACGGGGCGGAACTTCATTTCCTTGATTTCGACCTGCTTCGACTTCTTCTTGGCCTCGTTGGCCTTCTTCTGCTGCTCGAAGCGGAACTTGCCGAAATCCATGATCTTGCAGACCGGCGGGTCCGCGTTCGGCTGGATTTCGACCAGGTCGAGGCCCTCCTCCTGGGCCATGTTCAGGGCCTCGTCGCGCGAGAGCACGCCGATCATTTCACCGTCGCTTCCGATGACTCGGACGCGCGGGACTCGGATTTCAGCGTTCTTGCGATTCGGCTTTTCGGCGGTACTGATGTTGCGATCTCCGGTGATGGAACCGGCCGTCGGAACGGCCGGTCGATTCGGCAGCCAGGCCCGTCAGAGGGCCTCGCCCTGCAGTCTCGCGGCGAACTGGTCGAGGGTCATCGAGCCCAGGTCCTCCCCTCCGCGGGTCCGCACGGCCACCATGCCGTTCTCCTTCTCGCGGTCTCCGACCACCAGCAGGTACGGCACGCGCTGCAGCGTGTGCTCGCGGATCTTATAGCCGATCTTCTCGTTCCGCAAATCGGAATGGACCCGGAGGCCTTGATTCACAAGGGTTTTCCGGACGCCGTCGACGTAATCCGCCTGGGCGTCGGTGATGTTCATGACCACCGCCTGGATCGGGGCCAGCCAGCTCGGGAAGACGCCGGCGTGGTGCTCGATCAGGATGCCGATGAAGCGCTCCATGGAGCCGACGATCGCCCGATGCAGCATCACCGGATGGCGGCGCTGCGAATGCTCGTCGACGTACTCGGCGCCCAGGCGGCCCGGCATCATGAAGTCGACCTGCATGGTGCCGAGCTGCCACGTGCGACCGATCGCATCGCGCAGGTGGTACTCGATCTTCGGGCCGTAGAAGGCGCCCTCGCCCGGCAGCTCCTCCCATTCGACGCCCGCGGCGCGCAGTGCCGTGCGCAGCGCGTCCTCCGCACGGTCCCAGGTCGCATCGTCGCCGAGGCGGTTGTCGGGACGCAGCGCGATCTTGATCTGGATGTCTTCGAAGCCGAAGTCGGCGTACACCTTCAGCGCCTGCTGGTGGAAGGCGCGCACCTCGCCTTCGACCTGGTCCTCGACGCAGAAGACGTGGCCGTCGTCCTGCGTGAAGCCGCGCACGCGCAGGATGCCGTGCAGCGCGCCCGACGGCTCGTTGCGGTGGCAGGCGCCGAACTCGCCGTAGCGGATCGGCAGGTCGCGGTAGCTGTGCAGGCCCTGGTTGAAGACCTGCACGTGGCCCGGGCAGTTCATGGGCTTCAGCGCGTAGGTCCGCTTTTCGGACTCGGTGAAGAACATGTTGTCCTTGTAGTTCTGCCAGTGGCCGGACTTCTGCCACAGCGAGACGTCGAGGATCTGCGGGCAGCGCACTTCCTGGTAGCCGCTCTCGCGGTAGACGCGGCGCATGTACTGCTCGACCACCTGCCAGATCGACCAGCCCTTCGGATGCCAGAACACCAGGCCCGGCGCCTCTTCCTGGATATGGAAGAGATCCTGCTGCTTGCCGATCTTGCGGTGGTCGCGCTTCTCGGCTTCCTCGATGCGCTGGATGTAGGCCTTGAGTTGCTTGGCGTCCGCCCAGGCGGTGCCGTAGATGCGCTGCAGCTGCTCGTTCTTCGAATCGCCGCGCCAGTAGGCGCCGCTGATGCGCGTGAGCTTGAACGCCTTGAGGAAGCGCGTGTTCGGCACGTGCGGGCCGCGGCACATGTCGACGTATTCCTCGTGGTGGTACAGGCCCATCGCGGTCTCGTTGGGCATGTCCTCGACGAGGCGCAGCTTGTAGTCCTCGCCGCGCGCCTTGAACGTCGCGATGACCTCGTCGCGCGGCGTCACCTTCTTGACGACGTCGTAGTCCTTGTCGATCAGCTCGACCATGCGCTTCTCGATCGCCTCGAGATCCTCCGGCGTGAACGGGCGCTCGTTCCAGATGTCGTAGTAGAAGCCGTCCTCGATCACCGGGCCGATCACCATCTTGGCGTTCGGATAGAGCTGCTTCACCGCGTGGCCCACGAGGTGCGCGCAGGAGTGGCGGATGATCTCGACGCCTTCGGGATCCTTCGGCGTGATGATGCGCAGCGACGCGTCGTGGTCGATGACGTCGCAGGCGTCGACGAGCCTGCCGTCGACCTGGCCGGCGACGGTCGACTTCGCGAGGCCGGGGCCGATGGAGGCCGCGACGTCGGCGACGGAAACGGGATGGTCGAACTCGCGGCGCGAGCCGTCGGGCAGCGTGATGGCGATCATGGGATGTCCGGAAAAGCGGTGCCGGGGGCGGCAGGAAACGCGACACCGGCGCGCGCCGGTGCGGGAGGAATCAGCGCGGGGCGATGGTAGTGCTCATGTCGCACGCTCGGCCGGCGTTCCCGCGGGCCACCTCGTTCGGGCGCGGGCGAGGCCCCGCGCAGGCCGTCCATGGTTGGCGAGATCGCCGCGCGCGTCAACGCGGGCGGCCGCGGCCGTCGTGGAAGTCCACCTCGAATCGCACCTCGACCGGGCCCGCCGGCAGGTCGAGCGGATAGCGGAGGCCGTCGCGCGCAGGCAGCCGGCCGGCGAGCGCGGCCAGGTCGGCATCCGGAAGATCGAGGACGACGCGGCCGTGCTCATGGCGGACCGCGAGTTGCGCCCCGGAGCGGACCGACAGGCGCCAGGGCATCGCCGGCCACTCCAGATCGGCGGCCAAGGCCACGCCCGACCGCAAAGCGGCGAACTCGCTGCGGGACACCCGTATGCGCAGTCCGGCCTCGTCGAACTGCAGCTTCATGACTCGACCTCGGCCCAGTCATCCGGCGTGTTCGCATTGAACAGCGCGTCGCCCGGCGGCGGCGGCAGCTCGACGCCGCCCAGTGCGCGATGCAGGTCGCGGATGGACGGCCCGCGTGGCGACGCGCGAACCGCGGTCGCGACAGTCTCCCGGCTCACGGCGTCCACCCGCAGCGCGAGCGGCAGCGGATGGCCCGCGTAGGCCGCCGCGGGGGCACCTTCGAGCGCATCGAGGAGCCGACGGAGCGTCCCGGCGTCCAGTCGGGGCTGATCGACGGCGACGGCCAGGGCAACGCCGTCGGCGCAGTGCGCGAGGACCGAGGCAAGTCCCCCCACCGGCCCCATCTCGGGCTGCGCATCGGGGAGCCCGTCGTGCGACGGCCGATCCCCGCTGACGCGCACCTCAACCGCACCGGCGGCCCGCAGCGTCGCGATCGCACGGTCGAGCAGCGTTTCGCCATCGAGCAGCAGCATCGCCTTGTCGCGACCCATTCGACGCGAGCGCCCGCCCGCCAGGACGATCCCGGCGAAATCGCGGCTCATGCGTCGTGGCAGAGCGAGCAGCCCTCGCTCCATTCGCTGCTGCCGTCCGCGTACTGCTCCTGCTTCCAGATCGGCACGGTGTGCTTCACGGCCTCGATCACCTGCCGGCACGCCCGGAATGCTTCGTCGCGATGCGGGGTTCCCACCGCCACCACCACTGCGACGCCGCCGACGGGCACCCGTCCCTTCGCGTGCTCGATCCAGACGCGCACGTCCGGGCCGAACGACGTCACCGCTTCCGCGGCGATCTCGTCGAAACGCCGAAGCGCGAGCGCGTCGAACATGTCGTAGGCGACGGCCCGCACGACGCGGCCCCGGTTGAGGTCCCGGATCCGTCCGACGAACGCGGTATAGCCGCCGAAGCCGGAATCCGCGACGAAATCGAAGGCGGCGCCGATGTCGAGCGCACGCTCGCCGGCCTCGACGATGGCGGTGTGCACGGCCGTCATCTCAGCCTCCGCTCACGGGCGGCAGCAGGGCGAGGTGGCCGTCGGCGGGCAGCGGTTCCGCATCGCGCAGGACGGCGTCGCTGTTCGCGAACGCCGAACGCGCGAGCAGCGCACGGGCCGCCGCCGTCCACTGCGTGTTGGCGTGTGCGTCGACGGCCGCGCGCAGCTCCCGGACGGTCGTCGCAGGCGACTCCAGCACCAGCCGCGCGCCCGGTTCGGCTTCGCGCAGGGCGCCGAAGAGCTGGATCTCGAACCTCATGCCGCGATTTCCAGCGCGTCGAGGTGGCCGCGCGTGACCACCTGCACGGGCGCGCCGGCATCGAGTGCATCGACGTCGGCGTCGACCACGGCCCAGGCGTTCGCGTCGAGCAACGGACGGATGCGGAACGATTCCTGCCCGCCGAGGATTTCGACGGCGGCGCGACCGGCGCTGTCCAGCGCCACGCGCGCCTTCAGATGCATGCGCAGGGGCACGCGTTTGGCATACGGCGCGAGCAGCGGCAGGCGCCGCACCTGCTCGACCGGCAGCCCCAACATCGCGCGCAGCACGGGCTCGACGAAGAAGCGCAGGCCCACTGCCGTGGAGGCCGGATTGCCCGGCAGTCCGAAGAACAACGCGCCCGACGTGAGGACCGCGGCGAGGATGGGTTTGCCCGGACGGATGCGCACCTTGTGGAACAGCGTGCGCGCGCCGACGCGTGCGAGCGCGTCCGGCACGAAGTCGAAACGTCCCATCGACACCGCGCCGGTGCTGACGATCAGATCGGCACCCGTGGCGGCCTCGAGCGCGTCGAGGAAGGCGTCGATGTCGTCGCCGACCGTGGCACGCGCCACCACCTTGGCGCCGGCCGACTCGAGGCGCGCGGCAAGGAACGGGCCGTTCGAGTTCCGGATCTCGCCGGCCGCCAGCGGTCGCGACGGATCATCGACGAGTTCGCGCCCGGTGTTGATCAGTGCCACGCGGGGCCGGGGGTGGACGGCCAGCCGTGCGACACCCGTCGCGGCGCAGAGCATCACGAGTGCAGGGTCGACGATCGTTCCCGCGCCTGCGAGCACCTCACCGGCCGCGACGTCCTCGCCTGCGCGGCGCACGTGCTGGCCCGGCGTGACGCCCGCATCGAGGCGGATCCGCGCGGCGCGACCGTCGGGGCCCTCTCCACTCGCAGTCACCTGTTCGACCGGCACGATCGCGTCGAATCCCGCCGGAAGGGGCGCGCCGGTCATGATTTCCCACGCGCCGCCCGCCGCCCTGCCCGCGCCGTCGCCGGCCGCGCTCGCGCCGACGACGTCGAACTCGGCACCGGCCTGCAACGTCGAACCGCGGCACTGCACGGCGAAACCGTCCATCGCCGAGTTGTCGAACGGTGGCAGCGATTCCGCGGACACGAGCGGCGCGGCGAGCACGCGGCCGCGTGCGGACTCCGGTGCGACGTGCTCGACCGCGCCGGTGCGCGCCAGCTCGAGCAGCCGCTGCAGGGCGACGTCGTAATCGATCACGCGTGCCCGTCTCCGTCGATCATGGCCAGCGCGTGCGCCAGCAGCGGCGCGAGAATGCCGAAGCCCTGCCGGACCGCGCGCGGGCTGCCCGGCAGCGCGACGACGAGCATGCGGTCGAGCCGCACCGCGCGCGCGCGGCTGAGCCAGGCGAGCGGCGTGAAATGGCGGCTCTCGCTGCGGAACATCTCGGCGAGTCCCTCGACGTCGACACCGCCCGCCTGGAGCAGCGCTTCGGGCGTGCAGTCGCGCGGGCCGAGCCCGGTGCCTCCGGTGGTCAGGCAGAGGCGGACGCCGTCGTCGGCGAGCGCCCGGAGTCGCGTGCGCAGCGGTTCGATGCCGTCGGCCAGAAGTTCGATGCGGACCTGCGCGCCCAGCGCTTCGAGTGCCGCGACGAGTTCGGGGCCGGACGCGTCGTCGACCTCGCCCGCCGCGGCGCGGTCGCTGAGCGTGATCACCGCGCAGGGAACGCCGTCGAGCCGTGCGATCTCGCGCGGCCTGTAGTGCTGCGTCTCCTCGTCGCTCATGCCGAGCGGATGCCGCCACAGCCCCTTCTTGCCGCCTTCCTTGAACAGCAGCCGCACCGCCTCGATCGAGAGCGCGGGCTCGACCGGCTTGGTGAGGTCGTACAGCGTGAGCAGCGCCGCGGTCGCGCCGGCGAGCGCTTCCATCTCGACGCCGGTGCGCGCTTCCGTCGCGACCTCGCAGTACACGCGGATCGCATGGCGCGATTCGACGGGCACGCAACGCACGCGCACCAGTTCGAGCAGCAGCGGATGGCAGAGCGGCATGAGGTTCGACGCCTGCTTCGCGCCCTGCAGCCCCGCGATCTCCGCCATGACCATCGCGTCGCCCTTGGGAAGTCGACGCTCGACGATGGCGGCGAACGCCGCCGCACCCGCGTGGAGTTCACCGACGGCGACGGCGCGGCGGCGCGTGGGCCGCTTGCCGCGGATGTCGGCCATGTGGAACGCCTCGTTCGCCACTCAGCCTCCGATCGACGCGAGATGCGGCGTCATGCCGCTGAGGCCCTCGTGCAGACCGTGGCCGGACGCCTTCAGGCGGAGCTGGTCGACGATCAGCGCGACCAGCGCGTCGCGGTCCTCGTCGCGCTGCAGCAGCGGCCTCAGCGGCACGCCGGACTCGCCGAACAGGCAGAGGCGCAGGTCGCCGCGTGCGGTGACGCGCAGGCGGTTGCAGCCCGCGCAGAAGTCGCGCGCATAGGGCGCGATGATCCCGATGCGTCCGGCGAAGTCCGGATGCAGGTACTCGACCGCCGGGCCCGCATCGGAGGCGCGCATCATGCGCAGCCAACCGCCCCGCGTGAGTTCGCGTTCGATCGCCTCGGCGCGGACATGGTGGCGCTCGAAGTGCGGCACGTTGTCGTTCGTGCGCATGAGTTCGATGAAGCGCACGCTCACCGGCCGGTCGCGCACGTAGTCGAGCCACTGCGGCAGCGTCTCGTCGTTCACGCCCTTGAGCAACACGGCATTGAGCTTGACGGCCGCGAACCCGAGCGCGAGCGCGCGGTCGAGGCCGTCGAGGATCTCCGGCAGCCGGTCGTGCCCGGTCACCGCATGGAAGACTGCAGGGTCGAGGCTGTCGACGCTCACGTTGAGCGAAGTCAGGCCCGCACGCCGCCATGGCCCGACGTGCGCAGGCAGCCGCGTCCCGTTGGTGGTCAATGCGATCGACGACACGCCCGGCACGCGTGCGACGTCGTCGATGATGTCGACGAGGTCCTTGCGCAGCGTCGGCTCGCCGCCCGTGAGCCGCACCTTGCGCATGCCGACGCCGGCGAAAGCGGCCACGAGGCGGCGCACCTCGTCGCGGTCCAGGAACCGGGACGGTGCATCGGCGACGTACCCGTCCGGCAGGCAGTAGCCGCACCGGAAATTGCACGCTTCGGTGAGCGAGAGCCGCAGGTAGGGGAACGTTCGACCGAACGGGTCGGACAGCAGGGACATCGGACTCCTTCCGCCGCCGGCGGGCGACCGGCGGACTCTGGGGAAACGCAGCTTAACGCCTCGCGGATGCACCGGCCGCGACCGCGCGGACGCTGTCATCGAAGTTTCAGCGCCGGCTCACCCGCTTGTCATGGGCGGTTCGAACAATGACCGCGACCGCAAGGAGCCCGTCATGCCCCATCCCACGCCGACGCCCCGGCCGCTTCGCCGCCTTCGTCGCCTGCTCGCTCTGCTGGGCTTCGTCACCGCCGCGCTGATCGCCGCCGCCTGTCGGCTGCATGCGGGCGGACGCGCGATGGCCGCCGTGGCTGCCGCCATCTGCCTCATCGGCTGGCTGGCGCTTCTGGACGTCGAGGGCCGCGCGGCGGAGCGGCTGGAGCGCCATGCACGGCGCCGTGCAGCGGCCCGGCGGCCGGCCCACCGTCGACTGCACGCATCGGAACCGCGCCACGCCGGCCCCAAAAAGCAAACGGCGCGATCCGTAGATCGCGCCGTCTGACCACGTAGGTGGTGGGCGGTACAGGGTTCGAACCTGTGACCCCTACCATGTCAAGGTAGTGCTCTACCGCTGAGCTAACCGCCCGTACTCCGTCGCCGGAGCAGGCCGCGAACTTTAGCAGGCCGGCCGTGGAGTGGCAACGCTCAGGGCCCGAGCCGGAGGGCCGGCAGGGGCGTCGAGGCGTCGGGCGTCGGCTCGAAGATCGTCTGCCGCTGGTGAAGGTTGCCCGCGGTGGCGCCGCGCAGGCCGTCGAACTCGACGAAAAAGTCCTCATCGCGCTCGACGCGGTCGTCGCCGTACCACTCCAGCTCGATCGACTTGACGCGTTCGCCCTCGGCGAACGTCAGCTCGCCGGCGACGGCCCGGTAGTCCTCGCCGGCTTTGGCCCGACCGTCCACGGTGCGGTACCGGACGCCGACGCCGCCGGCCGGCGCGGGCGCCGACAACTGAACGATGAGGGCGGATGATCCGTGCGTGCCCGGAGCGCCTTCCGGCAGGCGCGGCGTGTTCCAGACGGTGATGCTCGGCAAGGTCGACAACAGGACATCGTGGCGCCAGTCGGCACGAACGTCCGTATCGATCGCGAGGTGCGGGGGGGTCGGGTCCCCGGCTAGGTCCGCCTTCAACCGGACCCAGGCGCCCGGAGCAACGCTGATCTCGAACTCCGGATTTGCCGGATCCAGCTGGAAGAAACGGTCTTGGGTCACCACGCCGTCCGATGAAGCGCTGGCCTCCAGCTGCACCGGACCGGCCGCGACGCCGTCCGAGAACACGAGACGGCCCGAGACCCGCAATCCGCGCGTGGCGAACAGGTCCCGTTCGCGCGACCGGTCGACGCGCCCGAGCGCGACGGCCTCCGCCACGAACGGGCTGGGCACCGCTTCGGGGACGATCGTCACCGCGCTACCCGGGACGACGGACGCACGGTAGGTGAAGTCCGGCGGATAAGCGCTGGCGTAGGAGTCGACCCGCCCGTCCGCCATGATCTTCAGCAGGACGTTGCTGTTGGGCAGCGTGGCGCCCTCCGGAAACCGTATGCGCCCGCGGATCTGCGCGCGTGGATCGTCGTTGATGATGATTCCCCTCGCCTCCGCGCGTTCCACGTCCGCGCCGCGCACGTTGGCGAGCCGCAGCACGATCGTTTCGTCCGGCTCGATCAGTTCGTCGCCCTGCACGTTGGCGTAGACGAATCCTTCGCTCTGCCCTTCGGGAATCACCACGTCGCGGACCGGGAAACCGGTGTAGTCGACGTCGGGCGTGGCGGTGCCATCGACGCGCTCGACATCGAACCGGATGCCGCCGGCCGGAGCGGCACCGGAATAGCGGACGGTGAAGACGAGGGTCGTGCCCGCGCCCGGGTCGGGCTCGAGGATGGAACCGTCGCCGATCGACAGCGTGCCCGGCCGTCCGCGGAACGCCTCCACCCGGGCCGCCGTCAGGCGGATGCTGCGAACGTTGTCGGCCTCGTCGGGGATCCCGCACCGTGCGCCGCATGCGCTGGCCGCGGGGTCGGAGAACCGACCGAGCCAGGGCGCCCCCTGCGCATACGCCATCACCGTGGCAAACGGTACCGCGCCGTCCTGGCGATGACCGAAGGAAAACGCGTACGCCCCGTATTGAGGCGTCCCGCCGTTGGTGGGCACGTTCGCGCGGTCGTGCGTCGAACCAAGCGAGTGGCCGAGCTCGTGCGCCAGCACGTAGGCACCGCAGCCGTCGACGTCGGCGACCGCGAAACCGTAGCGATCCGACATCCCTTCCGGCCAAAGTGCCGCACCGTTCAACCACGCGATGCCGCAGGTGCCGTCACCCGCGTGGTACGGCCTGATCACGGCGACGAGGTCTGCCGAAACCTCGTTCCGTAGGGCGTGGATGTCGAGCCCCGCAACGACATTGTTCGTCGCGTCGCGGAGTACCTGGTCGTTGGTGCGTGCGGGGTCGATCGTGGCTCGGCGCATGCCGGCGACGCGGAACCGGACTCCGGTGGCGCTGTCGTCATGCGCGCGATTGGCGACCGCGAACTGGCTTGCCATGTCGGTCTCCGCCGTCGCCACGTCGCCCCGCAGCGTCACCAGGTCGTCCGAATACACGGCCAGTACGTCAATGCTGACGGGTGTGACCGGTAGTTCAGCGACGGCGCGCGAAGCGGAGCCCGCGACGTGGACGTCGCCTCCTGGCCGATCAAGAGCCACCTGGCCGACAGCACCGGCAACCGCGGGTCGACGTTGGTCCGGAATGGCGAAGTCGTCGATCGCCCTATCGCGCAACGCGGCCCCGGCCGGGATCAACCCGCGCGCCAGCCGCGCCGTGACGCGACCGCGGCTTGTCTCGACCTGCAACTGGCGCCCGTCCGGCAGCGGCACGACGCCGAATACGGCGCGTCCGCGGTAGGTCAGCACGAGCGACTGCGGTCCGAGCCGCGTGGCCGTGCGGCCGGTGAGTGTCGTCGCGCCGCCCGGGGCCGGCTCACGCCCATCCAATCGAAAAACGAACGGCCGGCCGCCAGGCGCGACGAAAGCCAGACGCTTCGCGCGATGCGCACGATCGAGCACATCGGGGTCCAGCGCAATCGCGATAGGCGCAGCGCTCGGCTGGAGCGGGATCACCGGTGACGGACTCGACGGCGTGGCGGAACCGGACGCTGCGTCGAATGCTGCATGCCCCTGAGGTGCGCCGACGCCCTGTCGCCCGGCCAACGACCACGACGTCGCCGCCACGACCGCGAACAGGCCGCACCCCAGCCACCATTTCGCCTTGCGCATCCCTGCCCCCGTGCATTCCTAGGAGACAAATCATGCCACGAGGATGCGGCCTCCCTTCAGCCCGCGAAGCCGGCTTCCTTGAGCTTGCGCAACTGGTCGCGCACGTTCGCCGCCGCCTCGAATTCGAGGTCGCGCGCGTGCTGGTACATCTGCTGCTCCAGCGCCTTGATGCGCGATGCGATCTGCACCGGGCTGAGCGACGCGTAGTCGGTCTCCGGCTCGGCAATCCTCCGCCCCTTCTTGCCCTTGCCCTTGGCATCCTCGGGCTCGCTGCGCGCACCCTCCAGGATGTCCTTGATGGGCCGCACCACCGACTGCGGCGTGATCCCGTGCTCGGTGTTGTATTCCACCTGTTTCGCACGCCGTCGGTCCGTCTCGTCGATCGCGATTTTCATCGACCGCGTCACCACGTCGGCATAGAGGATGGCCTTGCCGCGCAGGTTGCGGGCGGCGCGACCGATCGTCTGGATCAGGGATCCGGCCGAGCGCAGGAAGCCTTCCTTGTCCGCGTCGAGAATCGCGACGAGCGAGACCTCGGGCATGTCGAGGCCTTCGCGCAGCAGGTTAATGCCGACCACGACGTCGAACTTGCCGAGCCGCAGGTCGCGGATGATCTCGACGCGCTCCACGGTATCGATGTCCGAGTGCAGGTAACGCACCTTGATGCCGTGCTCGGTCAGGTACTCCGTCAGGTTCTCCGCCATGCGCTTGGTCAGCGTCGTGACGAGCACGCGATCGCCCATCGCCACGCGCTTGTTGATCTCGCCGAGCAGGTCGTCCACCTGCGTCGCCACGGGCCTCACTTCGACCTCGGGATCGATCAGGCCGGTCGGGCGCACGACGAGTTCGACGGTTTCGCCTTCGGACTTCTCCAGCTCGTACTTCGACGGCGTCGCCGAGACGTAGATCGCGCGCGGCGCGCGGTTCTCCCACTCCTCGAACTTCAGCGGCCGGTTGTCGAGCGCGGACGGCAGCCGGAAGCCGAATTCGACCAGCGTCTCCTTGCGCGAGCGGTCGCCCTTGAACATCGCGCCGACCTGCGGAACCGTGACGTGCGATTCGTCCACCACCAGCAGCGCGTCCGCGGGCACGTAATCGAACAGGCACGGCGGCGGCTGGCCCGGCAGCTGCCCCGTCATGTGCCGCGAATAGTTTTCGATGCCGTTGCAGAAACCGACTTCGGCGAGCATCTCCAGGTCGAACTGCGTGCGCTGCTGCAGGCGCTGCGCCTCCACCAGCTTGTTCTGGGCGTACAGCTGCTCCAGCCGTTCGCGCAGTTCGTCCTTGATGGTGTCGACCGCCTCGAGCACCGTCTTCCGCGTCGTGACGTAATGCGACTTCGGATACACGGTGTACCGCGGCAGCTTGCGGAAGACCTCGCCCGTGAGTGGATCGAAGGCCGACAGCTGCTCGATCTCGCCGTCGAACAGCTCGACGCGCAGGGCCTCGTTCTCGCTCTCGGCCGGGTGCACGTCGATCACCTCGCCGCGCACGCGATAGGTACCGCGGCGCAGTTCCGTGTCGTTCCGCGAGTACTGCATTTCGGTGAGCTTGCGGATCAGCTCACGCTGTTCCATGCGCTCGCCGCGGACCATGTGCAGCACCATCCGGTGGTACTCGCCGGGGTCGCCGAGGCCGTAGATCGCCGAGACCGTGCAGACGATCAGCGCATCGCGACGCTCGAGCAGCGCCTTGGTGGCCGACAGCCGCATCTGCTCGATGTGCTCGTTCACCGAGCTGTCCTTCTCGATGAAGGTGTCACTCGACGGGACGTAGGCCTCGGGCTGGTAGTAGTCGTAGTAGCTGACGAAGTACTCGACCGCGTTGTGCGGGAAGAACGACTTGAACTCGCCGTACAGCTGCGCCGCGAGCGTCTTGTTGGGCGCCATCACGATCGTCGGCTTCTGGATCTGCTGCACGACGTTGGCGATCGTGTAGGTCTTGCCCGAGCCCGTCACGCCGAGCAGCGTCTGGTGCGCGAGCCCGGCCTCGAAGCCGGCGGACAGGCGCTGGATGGCCTGCGGCTGGTCGCCCGCCGGGGAATAGGGACTGACGAGCTGGAAGCGGCCGCTCGGCGGGGCGCTCTCTGCGAGGCGTGCATTCATGCCTTGGAAGTGTAGCCAGCCCGTATGAAGACAAGATCGGAAATGTCCGACCATGCAGAACGGAGCCGCCCGATTCAGGCGCCGTCGCGGCGCCGCCAGACTGTCGGCACCCCGCCAAGGACCGCCCCATGCGAAGGAACGCATCCGGTTTCACCCTCGTCGAACTCGTTTCGGCCGTCGCCGTACTCGCCATCGTCCTCGGCCTCGCGGCGCCGGCATTCGGAGACCTGCTGGCCCGCCTCCGGGCCCAGTCCGCCGCCGCCGAGCTCACGGCGACGCTCGCGAGCGCCCGCATTCATGCGGTGACGCGTGGCGGCACCACGATCTGCCCGTCCCAGGACGGCCGCGGATGCAGCGATGGATCGGACTGGACCGCCGGGTGGATCGCCTTCCGTGGCGATGCCAGCGACCGCGCCCCGCGCGATCCCGCGGACCTGTTCATCGTCCACGGCCCGCTTCCCCAAGGCGTGCGGATCAGGTCGTCGGCCGGCCGCACGCGGGTCCGCTACCTGGCCACGGGCTGGGCCTCGGGCACGAATCTCACACTGAGCGTCTGCGTCGGCAGCGCCCGGCTGACCAAGGTCGTCATGAACAATGCGGGTCGCGTCCGCAGCGAGCGCGACGAATCGCCCTGCCCGTCCACTTGACCCCCGGGACCGAATGGCTAAAATGCGCGCTCCGCCCGAATAGCTCAGCCGGTTAGAGCACTTGACTGTTAATCAGGGGGTCGTTGGTTCGAGTCCAACTTCGGGCGCCAGCATCGCGAAATGAAAAAGGCCTGCAGAGATGCAGGCCTTTTTTTGTTGCGGGAAACGGGCACTCAGTACCCGTTAGAAGCAGTCCTTGACCGGGGACGAGCCGGTCACCGACTTCGTGCCGCGTTGATCGATCGTCAGCACGTTGCACTTCGTGTCCTTTAGCTGCGCCCCCTTGGGCGTCGCCGTCACCGTGTAGGTGGTGGCCGTCGGCGTGGCGAGCGATAGCGTGTAGTACGCCCCAAGATCGTTGAGGCACTGCGCGGTCGGCAGCGCGGCGCCCACGTACGTCAGCTTGGTCGTGTAGTAGCGCTCGAGATACTGCGCGACGCCCAGCATGCAACCGGCGGCCGAATTGCGCCGGCTCTTGATGACCGACTGCTGGTAGGAGGGCACGGCGATCGCCGCGAGAATCGCGACGATCGCCACCACCACCATCAGTTCGATAAGGGTGAAGCCAGCCTGGTTGCGTACGTTATTCGAGTTCACTGGTCAGTCCCGGATGATTTCGCGCCACGACAGGCGGCCACGCGCCGCGTCGTCGCGCACCTTGAACGACTGCATCACGTTCAGCGAGCCACCGGCCGTGAGCAGATCCGCATTCTGCACGGTATCGCCGACCAGGCCGACGCTGAGTCCGATACCGCCGGTGACGGCGCCGTTGTTCGTATCGCTCACGTCCACCACGCCATCGCCATTCGTGTCGATCGCCTGGTACGGGGTGCTCGTGCCGCTGAAGGCGTCGATCACGTAGATGTAGCCACCACCTGCAGGCACGCAGGCGTTGGACCCCGGGATACCCGAGGACACGCGCAACTGGCCTGCCTGCTCCTGCGGCGTACCCACGACCCGTTCGCCCTCGGCGCCCGTGGTCGGGCTCACCAGATCGATGTACCACCCACTCTTGCCTGTCAGCAGCGTGCCGTTCGGCTCCAGGAATCGCTGGACGTAGCCGTTCACGACCGCCTGCGACTGGAACGTCCGCTTCTGCAGCGAAGCCCGGGTGATGCCGGTCTTCGTGAAATCGTCCTTGACCGCATAGATCGACTGCACGTCACGGTTGTTGAAATCGTTGCTGTTGAGGAAGGCACCGGTGCCGAATTGCACCCACATGTCGTAGTTGACCGGATCCACCGAAATCGACATGCCGCCCGTAATGGGCTGCCGCTTGCTGGTGGCATCCGTCGCGAGGAACAGGCGCTGGACCGTCGCGCTGCTCGTGCCTAGCGTGAACCGCCAGACATTACCGCGCAGGTCGCCCGCGTACACGTAGTCGACGAGACCATCATTGTCGTCGTCCCAGCCGCGAGGCGACGACAGCGCGTTGGACACGCCCGCCACGTCCGTCGCGTCGATTGCGTCGATACGCGAATAGTAGTTGCCGCCGCTCACCGCGTTGAGTACGAACAGGGAAGCCTTGTCGCCGCCCTCGTACAGCGCGCCCGGACGGGTGACGCCGTTCGGGATGAAGACCACGTCGACCCCGGAGCTGCCGGTGTCGATGTCGCTGATGAACGGCGCGCCGAGCACGAAGCCCATGCCGTCCGGCGCCGCGGCGCCCGTCTTGTCCCAGAGCACCTTGACGTTGTCGGGATCGGTGACGTCGAGGGCGAAGGCACCGCGACCGCCGCGGCCGAGCGTGCCGACTAGGATATTTTTGCCGCCGGTGTCCTCGCGCAGCGAGATCGCGATCTGCCCGTCCACGAAATACTTGTGCGACTTCACGTAGCCCGTCGTGGTGTACGACTTCAGCGCCGCGAAGTCGATGCCTGCGGGCACGTAAGCGAACTTCTCCACGCCGGTCGTGGCGTTGAAGATGTGCAGCATGCCGTCGTTGGCGCCGATCGCGACGATCTCCATCGCCGGCGCCACGGCATTACCGAGCGCGTCGTAGGACACGTTCTCGCGCACGTACACCGGCGCCGAATAGACGATGTCGCCGATGGTCGTGCTGCGCCGCCGGAAGGTAGTGCCCTCCTTCGAACGGTCGCCGCGCAGGTACGAGACGACGTCCGCGGTACCGAGGGCGGTCTGCTGCGCAGCCGGCATGACCCCCCACTTGAACTCGACGGCGCTGCTGCCGTTCCAGGTGAAGATCTTCCGCGACGCTTCCGCCGGCGTCGAAGCGACCCAGTCGGCGGTAGCGCCCGTGCCCTTGTTGGTGACGGGGAACGCCTCGAGGCGGCCGGACCAGTCGGACGGATTGAAGCTCGCCTTGAAGACGCGCGTGTCCGCCGTGAGGCCGGTGGTATTGGTCGCCACGGCGCCGCTCGAACCCGACTGCGCGTCGATGTCCGAGAAGATGTCGTTCATCGCTGCGTCAAGCGAAGCCTTGTCGCTGGCCAGGTACGACTTCGAGGTGCCGCCCGCGATCGCGATCTTGTCGAGCGTCGCCGGGTCCGTGCCGTACGGAAGCGCGAAGCCCACGACGTACGTCGCGACGCCGCTGTCATAGAGCGCCTTGGCGGCCGCGGCGGCCGCCGTGATGGCGGCGGCCGGGTCCGTCGTCGCATTACCCGCCTTGTCGGTCGACGGCAGGCCGTCCGTCAACAGGATCACGTAGTTCTTCGCACACGTGGCGGGCAACGGATAAACGCCCGTCGCGAAGCCTTCGGTCGCCTGCGACAACGTCCCCGAGAAGTAATCCCTGGCGGTCAGCAGCGTGCCTTCGATCGGCGTCAGGCCCGCGTTCTGGATACCGGTGGTCGTGCACGGCGACGGAGCGCCGGGAATGTTGCAGGCCAGCTTCGCGAGCAGCGTATTCGTCTGCGCGTCATCCAGCGGCTTCACCGGCACGTGCAGGTAACCGCGACCCGGCGAGACGTTGCTGCTCCAGGTCGGCGAAACGTAGTGGTATGAAATCCGCGTACCGAACGACGAGATGCCTTGCGCGTAGTCGCTATCGGTCGGGAAGAACGTCGCGCCGTGGGACGTGCCCGAGTAGCCCGCGCCGGCCGTTCCGGGCGCGGCATCGGACGTGCCGGTCTTCGTCGTGTAGCAGGTATAGCTGCCGTTCGGGCCGGTCGGGAAACCCGAGTTTGCCGAGTAGCAGAACTCGCCGGCGTACTTGCTCGTGTCGTAGAACGGGAGCGCGACGTTGTAGTAGATGTAATTGCCGGCCGACGTGGGATTCGGAAAGCGGAAGCGCTTCGTCGTCGACGCACGGTCGCCCGTGAACGCCGGGTTGTAATTCGCGGGGTCGTAGCTGGAATCGTACGGCGACGTGTACAGGTGCCCCGAGACGACGTTCTTCTGGCCGTAGGCCATCAGGCCGACGCTCATGCGGCCGTTGTAGTTCGTCAGGATCGACTTGATGACGCCGCGCGCGGACTCCGACTTGCTGTCGGGGCTGTTGCTGCCCGCGGCCGCGCCGTTCGGCGCCTCGTCCATCGAGTTGCTGTTGTCCAGCACCATCAGGACGTTGGGCTTGTTCTCGGCCACCGCGAAGATGGGGTTGTCCGGAATCGAGACGCCAACCGCCGGATACGGGGCGTTCGCCGCATTGAGCAGCGGCACGAAGCCGACGAGCGCCGCGGCGAGCGCGGCAGCGGTGCCGACCCCGAGCAGGGCGGACGAGCGTTCCGTCATCGAGGAGGAAGTGGTCATGATCGCCTACCTACCGGTCAGGGCGTTGCAAAAGTGGTCTGCAGAAGAACGGCCGCGCGGCCGGTAGACGGATCGCCGCCCTGGCTGGTCACGCGGAAACGGGACTTCATGCACTGCGGATTGCGTGGGCGCAGTTTTTCGCAGCCGGCCCAGCCGGCGCCCTTGCCCATGTATTCGATGAAAAACTGCGGGGTGATGCTTCCCCCTGCGGTGCCGTTCGCGACGGCCGCGCCGTTCCGCCAGGGCGGACTGTCGAGAAGCCAACGCGGATCCGCAGCCTGGGCGGTGGTGGGCGACGTGCAGAAGCCGTTCGTGCAGGTCGAGCCCCCGCCGTTGCTGCCACGGCTGGGGAACAGGCTGAGCGGATCGATGCCGGTCACGAGCGCCTCGCCTTCTCGCAGCGCGGCTTCCGCGGCCTGGAAGGCGAGCCCGCGATCGTAGAGATTCGCGCTCATGCGTTCCTCGAGCAGTGTGCCGCGAAGGCTCGCGAGCCCAAGCAGGGTCGTGACCAAGAGAAGGATCAGTACGACGACGAGAGCGGCGCCGCGCTGAGCCTGCGGCGCGCGGGGCGCGCCCGAGCGGAATCGATTTGTGTTCATCCCATTCGGTTCCGGAGAGTGACTACGTGGGTGATGCTTCGGGTCAGCACCTTCAGCTTTCCGGCTTCCGTATCGGTGCCGCTGATGTTGGCGCCCTTGTCGCTACCGGCGCGCGCTTCGACGTCAAGCGTGACGCGAATCGCGGTGACACGGCTCCACGTTCCAGCGGCCGTCACTGCCGCCGCGGTCTGGTAAGCGGTCTGGCCCGCGACCAGGTATTCGAGCGTCATCTTCTGCACGCCCTCGGCGATCTCGTCGAGCTTGCCGGTATCGCAGCCGTCCGCCGTGCACCGGTAGAGTGAATTGCCCCGGCCGCTATCGCGGATGAACCACCTGACCCCGGTCATCCGAGCCAGTGCGCCACCGGTGAAGTCGTGGGCGTTGCCGGTGCTGTTGGAGCACGGGTTTCCGGTCGGGAAGCCGAGGCGCTTTGAACAGTTACCGGGCGTACCCGTACCCGTGTTGTGCACCGCGACGATCTGCGATCCGTTGAGATTGAGGTTCGTGATCTGGAAAACGGCGGCCTGCGTGTCGTCGCAGGCGAGGACGATGTCGCCGTCCTTCATGTCCGTCTTGCCCTTGGCCATGAAGATCGGTGCGGATTGGTTGTTACCCTTGTCTTTGTCGTTCTTCGTGTCGTTCTGCCCCGGCGTCCGGGTGATGTACTCGACGCCCGTCGTCGCGGAGCTGAGTTGGAGCCAGTCCGACCCCGCCACGGACGGGGCGCCGGTACCGCCCAGTACGCCGGTGCCCATCCCCGCCCACCAGTCCGTCGCCTTGTTATTCAGGACGTTGGCAACGGGAACGTTCTTGCCGCACGGGTTGCCACCGGCCTCGCGGATGTCCCGCGCCATCAGCTCGAAAGCGACGCGCGCCGTTTCCTGCATCCGTCCCAACGTCTCGGTATTCGCATAGGCGCGACGGTTCGCCAAGAACACGCCCGACGCGCCGGCCACCACGAGAAGGCCGAGAATCAGCGAAATCATCAGTTCGACGAGACTGAAACCCATCGGACGGCGCGGAGCCGCCATCATGCGACGGAAGGGCTTGGCACTCACAGGCGCGCTCCGGTGACGATCTTGAAGGTGCTGTCGGCGGTGGCCTCGGACTGGGCGCTGGTCCGCGAGTCATCCCACTGCACGGTCACCGAGCAGATGCCGGCTGCGCTGCAGGCGACCGTGCCGCACGCTCCTGCGCCCAGCGACTTCTGCAGTGCATCGATCCAGCTGGTGATGTCCTTGTTGGCGAGCGTGCCGGCGCCAGGCGCGGCGCATGCCGTGGAGAGCGTGTAGTTGTAAGCGCCGGCCCGCGCCGCATCGGGGTTCGCACGCATCGCATCGATGATCGCGTAGGTCTGGACCACCGCCTGGCTGCGCTCCATCGAGCTTTCGGCGCTCTTGAGCGCCGTCGCCTGCAATGCCGCGATGCCCAGCAAGCCGATTGCCATGACCAGCACGGCGATGAGCACTTCGAGCAGTCCGACGCCACGCTGCGTGCGGACGCCGTTGAAAGAGGGACGCGGGACGCGGACGTTCATGGACAAAGGCCTGTGCCGGTGCCGACGGGCGCGCTGCTGACGCGGCTGCCCGCAGCGATGCTGACGGTGCGCTGGTTCTCGGGAGGCAACTTGCTCGGAATGCAGACGGTGAGTGTCGTGTTCAGCAGGTCCGCGCCAGCAGCGGCGCTTGCGCGGCCGAGCCCGTCCGCGCGGAAGACCAGCGTGTCGTCGGCGACCGTCGACTTGACCTGTACCTGGGGCGGGACATCGCCGGAGCGAATCGGGCTGTCGAACGCACCGCCGGGCTTCGACTGTGCGGCGACCAACCACTGGCCCCAGAGGGCGTTGCCCGTCGCGCAGGCCGTCCCGGTCGCAGTGCGGCAAACAACGACGCGCAGGTTCCGCCGGATCGCCTCGTTACGCGCCATTTGGATGGCACCGACCAGGGAGTTCGTCGTCGAGGTCAGGCGCTGCCCGTTGATCATGCCCGTCATGTTCGGATACGCGATCGCGGCGAGCACGGCGACGATCGCGATCGTCACCACGAGCTCGACCAACGTGAAACCGGGCGATCGGCTCACCTCCCTCGGTTGAACGCGACCACTGCGGACGGACATGCGGCGACTCTCCCGGAAAACCCCGACGTCACCTTAGAAGTGAAGGCGGCCGCGGCGCTACCATGCACCGACGAATGGGCCCGCGACCGGACTGGACGGCTCGGATGACCTCAGCGCAACCCGCAAATCCGCGATCGGCGTCACTCATGGCCTTGTGGTCGCCCCGGGCGCTGTTCGGCGTGGTGCTGTTCGGCGAAGGCCTTGCCGCGGTGCTCGCGCTGGGCAGCGATCGTCCCAGCTGGGTGTTTTTCGGCCTCGCCTCGCTCGCGCTGCAGTGGATCCTCCTGCTCGCCCTGGGCGGCCTGTACCTGGCCCGCGAACGCCTCGCGAGCGTGCCCACGCGCCGCGTCGCCGCGATCGCGTTCGGCGCCCTGCTCGCGTCGACGGCGCTGGTGCTCGTGCTCGCGGCGAGCGCCCTGCCCTCGCTCGGCGAGAACATCCCCGGCGGCTGGGGCGGGCTCGCGGCGCGCACGCTCGCCATCGTGGCGATGGTCGGCGGCCTGGCGTTGGCGGCGTTCCGGAACCACTGGGAGGCGCGGCTGCAGGCGGTGCGCGCCAAGCAGGCCGAGCTCGACGTGCTGCATGCGCGGATCCGGCCGCATTTCCTGTTCAACACGCTCAACACCGCGACGGCGCTGGTGCACTCGCGCCCGGACGAGGCGGAGCGCGTTCTGCTCGACCTGTCCGACCTGTTCCGCGCCGCGCTCGGCAAGGACGCGCTGATCCCGTTGCACGACGAGCTCGCCCTGACCCGCCGATACCTCGGTATCGAGGCGAGCCGGTTCGGCGAACGGTTGTCGATCGACTGGCAGGTGCCGGACGACCTGCCGGACGTCGCAGTGCCCCCGCTGTCCATCCAGCCGCTCGTCGAGAACGCGGTCCGTCATGGGATCGAGCCGCGCATCGAGGGCGGCGTCGTGTCGGTTCACGCACAGATGTGCGACGACCGCTTGTGCATCGAGGTGCGGAATCCCGTCGCGCCGGCGGGAACGACGATCAGTGGCCACGGGGTCGGCCTGCGCGCCTCGATCGGGCGGATCGAGGCGGCCACCTGGGGGCGAGGCAGCGTCGTGCTGGAACGCGATGGTGGCGACTTCGTCACCCGGATCGACCTTCCGCTCGACCCGGTCGCCTGACCCTCAGGTCACGACGCGGTAGCAGGGCCGGTAGTCGCCCGCGATCTTCATGCGGTGCTGCTGCACGAACGCGCGGAGCAGCGCATCCAGCGCCTGCATGATGTCCTCGTCGCCGTGGATCTCGAACGGACCGAACTCCTCGACGCGGCGGATGCCGTCTTCCTTCACGTTGCCCGCGACGATGCCCGAGAACGCGCGTCGCAGGTCCGCGGCCAGTTCGTGCGGCCGACGGCCGTGGTGCAGGTCGAGCGCGGCCATCGCCTCGTGCGTCGGCACGAACGGCTGCTGGAACGCCAGCGGGATGTCGATCGACCAGTTGAAGAAGAACGAGTCGCGGTGCGCGATGCGGTTCTCGCGGACGCGCTTCAGGCCCTTCGACATGCGGCGCGCGACCTCGGCGGGATCGCCGACGACGATTTCGTAGCGCGACGTCGCCGCCTCGCCCAGGGTGAGGCGGAGGAAACGGTCGATCTGCTCGAAGTAAGGCGCCGACGCGGTCGGGCCCGTGAGGATGAGCGGGAACGGCAGGCCCTGGTTTTCCTCGCGCAGCAGGATGCCGAGCAGGTACAGGATCTCCTCCGCCGTGCCCACGCCGCCCGGGAACACGATGATGCCGTGGGCCATGCGGACGAACGCCTCGAGGCGCTTCTCGATGTCCGGCATGATCACCAGGTGGTTGACGATCGGGTTCGGCGACTCGGCGGCGATGATGCCCGGCTCGGTGATGCCGATGTAGCGCATGCGGCGTCGACGCTGCTTGGCGTGCGCGATCGTCGCGCCCTTCATCGGTCCCTTCATGGCGCCCGGGCCGCAGCCGGTGCAGATGTCGATGCCGCGCAGGCCGAGCTCGTAGCCGACCTGCTTGGTGTAGAGGTATTCGTCGCGATTGATCGAATGGCCGCCCCAGCAGACCACCAGGTTCGGGTCGCCCGGCTGGAGCACGCGCGCATTGCGCAGCAGGCTGAAGACGGCGTCGGTGATGCCGTCGCTGCTGTCGAGGCTGCGATTGCACTGCGCGCCGAGCTCGATGTCGGTGAACGCGAGGTCGCGCACGACGGCCGCCAGCAGCTCGGCGACGCCGTGGATCAGCTCGCCGTCCACGAACGCCATGGCCGGAGCGTTCATCAGGTCGATACGGACGCCACGGTCCTGTTGCTGGACCTGGATGTCGAACTGCGGATAGAGCTCACGCGCGGCGCGCGGGTCGTCGCTGGTGCTGCCGCTGGTCAGCACGGCGAGCGCGCAGCGGCGCAGCAGTTCGTGCATGCCGCCCGAGGAGGCGTCGCGCAGGCGCGCCACTTCCACGCGGGAGAGGATGTCGAGACCGTTGCGCGGGTACACGCGCGCGTCGACGGTCGGGAGGGTGGTGCCGGGTGCGATGTCGCTGACTGCATTCATTCCGCGGATTCTTCGTCGTCTGAGCCCCGGGACTCTAGCGCAGGCCGCCCCACAAAAGAAAACGGCCGGGCAAGCCCGGCCGTTTCCGTGTCGCGATGGAGCAGGATCAGAACTTGTACTGGACGGTCAGCTGCGCCGCCCACTGCGACTCGCCGCGGGCCTGGCGGGTCACGTAGTCCTCGATCTCGCCATTGACGCCGTAGATGTAGCGACCCTGCGCGTCGAGGCCCATGTAGTTCACGAAGCTGCGCGCCAGGCCACCCTGCGACTGGAACGCCACCTCGTCGATGCGGCCCCACTTCTTGTTGAGCAGGTTGCCGACGTTGAGCACGTCCAGGGTCACCGTGAACTTGTTCTTGTCGAAGAAGCCCGGGAATTCCTGGCTGATGCGCAGGTCGAACGTGTTGGTCCACGGCGCGAACGCCGAGTTGCGCTCGACGACGCGGCCCATGTAGCGACGCAGGCTCGGATCGGCATTGACGATGCTGAAGAACAGCGCCTGCTCGTCGGCCGACGAGCCGTTCGCGTTGACGTCCCGGAACACGACGTTGTTGTCGTTGACGTTCGGGATGTACATCAGGTCGTTCGTGACGCCGTCGCCGTTGAGGTCGTTGTTGTAGATCCAGCTGTACGGCTTGCCCTTGCGGCCTTCATAGAACAGGCCGACCCGCGTCTTGTTGTTGCCGAAGAACGCGTGCTCGTAGTTCAGCTGGCCGACGAAGCGATCCTTCACGAGGTAGGCCGAATTCGCCTCGACTTCCTCGTTCGAGTTGTACACCGCGACCGAGTTCCAGTTCGAGTTCGCGACCGAGGACGTCAGCGGGCTGACTTCCGTGGCCTGCGTGTACGAATAGCCGATCGACCAGGTGAAGTCCTGGAACGCCTTGCCGCTGAGGCTGAGCGACAGGTTGTCGCCGCCGCCCTTGCCGGTGCGCTCGGCGAGCAGCGCGTTCGCGAACGAAGCGTTGCTGAGCGCGCGCGTGGCCGTCTGGCCGGTCGGCGTCGCGCACGCGCCGTTCGTGATCACCGAGCCGTTGTTGTTGAAGCAGGCGGTGTTGTAGCGGTACGGCGCGTAGTACAGGTTGCGGCCGTCGGCGCCGACGCGGGTCGGCTCGCCGAGGTTGAGGTGACGGTAGTAGATGCCGTCCTTGACCGCGGTGTGGATGTACTCGGCCGAGAAGATCAGGCCAGCCCACGGCAGCTCGTGCTCGAACGCGAGGTTCGCCTTCCAGACCGACGGCTGGCGAAGCTTCGGCGACAGGAAGTCGACGTTGGCCGCCGGCGTCGAGCCCGTGAAGCTCGTGACCTGGTTGTTCGGGTCGGCGCTGTACAGGCCGTCGGTGCCCGGGCAGCTCGCGAAGCCGGTGATGCCGCAGCCGATGATGCGCGTGGCGAGGCCGGTGTTCGAGTACGGGTTGGACAGCCAGACGTTGGCAGCCGCGCCCTCGAACAGGCCGAAGCCGCCGCGGAGCTGCATGGGACGCTCGGACTCGAACGTGTAGTTGAAGCCGAAGCGCGGCTGCACCAGCGAGCGGCCGTCCAGGGTCACGTCGTTGCGGTAGCCGAAGCCGCCGGTCGCGCGCACCGTCGTGCCGTTCTGCGGGGTGGTCGAGCCGGTGAGCGCGCCCGGCACCGCGGCGGCGGCGGCGGCGGCGTTGTACAGAGGCGCCGTGTCCATGCGCTTCTGGTCGACGCGGATACCCATCATCAGCGACAGGTTCTGCGTCACCTGCCACGTGTCCTGCGCGAACAGGCCGATGTTCTGGTAGTCCCAGTTCGCCGCGCCCTGGTCGATCGTGTAGCCCGGGGCCGGGACCTGGATCTGGTAGCTCTGCGGACGGCCGCGACGGAAGTTCTCGAGCACCGCCGCTTCGACCTGCGTACGGGTCGCCGTGTTGCAGGTCAGCGCCGCGCCACCGTTGAACTGGTAGTTGAAGGTCGCGGTCGTGTTGATGCAGGCGAACGTGTAGTTGCCGAACGTGTCCTGCAGGAACGCGTTGTAGACGGTGTTGTCGTCGTAGTCGGCACCGAACTTGACCGTGTGGTCACCGGCGTACCACGTCGCACCGGCGTAGTAGTTCCACGTCTTGGTGGCGAGGTCGTTGAAGTGACGGCTGCGCTCAGTGCCGAAGATCAGGCCGGCCGAGGTCGACGAGACCGTCGGCGAACCCGCCGGCAGCGCGCCGGTGAAGTTCAGGCGCGTGGACGGCAGACGCGAGTTGTTGTTCGGCGTGCTCGCGTAGTCACGGTACGAGGCCTTGAACTCGGTGCTAAAGGTGTCCGACCAGTCGGAGAACAGCTGGCCGACCCACGTCTCGATCGTCTTTTCCTGGGTGTACCAGTGCGAGCTCAGCGAGATCAGGTTGTTGAAGCTGTCCGGGAACAGCGGCTCGGCCTGCTCGGTCTTGCTCCAGCGCAGGCTCGCGCGGTGGTTGTCGTTGATGTTCCAGTCGAGCTTGACCAGCTTGTCCTTGACGCGCAGCTCGGGGTCGCCCTCGGGATCCACGCCGCCGACATCGACGTTGTAGGTCGTCTTGGCGATGCTGGTCGCGCCGGCGATCGCGGTGTCGGTGATCGCGGCATTCGTGCGGCTGCTGCCGAGCGGGCCGAAGTCCGGGCCACCGCGCGTGCTCTTCAGGTCCTCATAGGAGGTGAAGAAGAACAGGCGGTCCTGGATCAGCGGCCCGCCGAAGGTCATGCCCTTGGTGGTCTCTTCGAAGGACGGCGGCGCGAAGTACGAATTGGTGGTGCGGTTGTAACGGTCGCCGGCGAGCGAGTCGTTACGGAAGACGTAGTGCAGCGAGCCGTGGAAGTCGTTGGTGCCCGACTTCGTCACCGCGTTGATGTTCGCGCCGGTGTAGCCCTTCTGGCTGACGTCGTAGTTCGAGATGTTGACCTGCACCGACTGGATCGCGTCGATCGAGATCGGCTGCTTCAGGGTCGGCAGGTTGTTCGCTTCGAGGCCGAACGTGTCGGAGATCGTCACGCCGTCGATGGTGACGGAGTTGAAGCGCGTGTTCTGGCCACCGGCGGAGATCTCGCCGCGCTCCTTGTCGGTCTGCGACAGGCGCGGGTCGAGGCGCGCGTAGTCCTGCAGGTTGCGCTGCAGCGACGGCAGCGACTGCAGCTGCTGCGCGGTGATGTCGGTGCCGGCACCCATGCGGTCCGGGCTGAACACCAGCGCGCGGGCACCGACGATGCGGACCGTGTCGAGGGTGGCCGGGCCGGCGTCCTTCGAGATGTCGACCTGGTTGACCTTGTCGAGGGTCAGGTAGACGTTGTCGCGCGTCTCGCCCGAGCTCGTGGTGATGCGGTACGGGCCGCCGACGCGCAGGCCGCGCGCGGAGTAGCGACCTTCACCGTCCGTGGTGACGCGACTGACCGTGCCCGACTCCGTGTGCACGATGGTGACTTCGGCACCGGAGACCGGCTTGCCACCGGCGTCGGTGACGACGCCGCTGACACCGGCGGACGTGTTCTGCGCGAACGCGTTGGCGGCGGCGAGGGCGGTGAACAGGCCAAGCGTCAGCTTGGACAGCCGCAGGCGGCTGGAGTGGGTCATACGAAGGGCCTCGATGGACGGTCACTGCAAACGGAAAGGCACGACGGGGCTCCCCGCCCCGCCGTGGTTAACATCAGATTAACATGCTGGTGCGGATGGATGACAGCCTCGTGAAAATTTTCCCGCCCATCGCACCGACGAACGGCTGAAGCCTTCAGCGCAGGTAGGTCGACAGCCCGTCCATGAACATCTGGACGGAAATCGCCACCAGCAGCATGCCCATCAGCCGCTCGATGGCGGTCAGCACCCGCTTGCCGAGGAAGCGGTACAGCACGGTGGCCGAGAACAGGATCGCCGCGGTGGCCGCCCAGGCGATCAGGAGCGCGATGCTCCAGTCGTTCAGGCGACCGGGCTCGTTGCTGCCCATGAGCATGACGGCGGCCATGCCCGACGGCCCGGCGATCAGCGGGATCGCCATCGGCACGATGA
The DNA here is from genome assembly GCF_047159895.1 of Lysobacter xanthus. Taxonomy (NCBI): domain Bacteria; kingdom Pseudomonadati; phylum Pseudomonadota; class Gammaproteobacteria; order Lysobacterales; family Lysobacteraceae; genus Lysobacter; species Lysobacter xanthus. The sequence goes on along the minus strand of NZ_BAAGAB020000004.1, from coordinate 39,922 downwards.
AGGGCTCGCCGTCGGGGAGCTCGCCCATCAGGCCTTCCGGCGGCGGAAAGATCATCCGGATGCCGATCAGGAACAGGATGATGCCGCCCGCGATGGAGACCGATTCCTGCCGCAGGTGCATCAGCTCGAGCGCGTACTTGCCGCCCCAGAGGAAGGCCGCCAGCACGCCGAGCGCGATGATCAGCTCGCGGGCGAGGACGACGCGCTGGCGCCGAGGCGGCAGCGTGCGCAGGAGGCTCAGGAACACCGGAATGTTCCCGAGCGGGTCCAGGATGAGGAACAGCAGCAGCGCGGCGGAGGCGATGGTCATGGCGCGGCCGTCGCGGTGGGGGCCCAAACGGTGCCGCGATGCGCCCGGCCACCCGGCCCCAGCAGCTCGACCGCGGCCGGTGCGTAGGCCGAGGGGTCCAGCGCCTGCCGATCGGTCTCCTCCACCCAGGCGCGCGAGCGCAGCGCGGTGCGCATCGCGCCGGGGGCCAGGCCGGCCACGCGCACGGGCCCGTTGGCCAGCTCGTCGTGGAGGATGCGGACCACGCCCTGCAGGCCGAATGCGGCGACCCCGTAGCCGCCCCAGTAGCCCGCGCCGACGCGGTCCGGCGAGTCGACGGTGAAGACGATCGAGGCATCGTCGCCCTTGGCCATCAGCGGCAACACGGCCTGCGTGAGCCACCACGGGGCGGTCAGACCGACGTGGACCGATCGCGCGAAGTCGGCCGGGTCCGCATGGGCGACCGGCGTCAGGCCGCGGAACTCCGCCGCGCAGTGCACCAGCCCGTCGAGGCGGCCGAAGCCCGACTCGAGACGCTCGGCGAGCTGCGCGTAATCGTCCGGCGACGCACCTTCGAGGTCGAGCGGATAGAGCGCCGCCGCCCCGCCCGCCGCGACGATGCGGTCGTAGATGCGGTTGAGCTTGGGCACCTTGTGGCCGAGCAGCACCACGGTGGCGCCCGCCTCGGCGGAGGCCAGTGCGACGGCCGAGCCGAACCCGCCGTGGGCGCCGGTGACCAGGACGACGCGCCCGTCGAGCGCGCGCGGAGCCGTCGTGCTCACGGGCCCTGCGTCTCGCCGACGATGCGCGCGAGCTCACCCGACTCCAGCAATTCGAGCGTAATGTCGCAGCCGCCGATCAGCTCGCCATTGATGAAGAGCTGCGGAAACGTCGGCCAGTTGGACAGGCGCGGCAGGTTGGCGCGGACCTCCGGGTCCTCCAGCACGTTGACCGTGTGGAGCGTCGTCGCGCCCGCCGCCCTCAGCGCCTGCACCGTGCGGCTCGAGAAGCCGCACATCGGGAACTGCGGCGTGCCCTTCATGAAGAGGACGACGGGGTGGCGGTCGATGTCCGCCTGGATGCGCTCCATGATCGTCATGGCCGGCTCCTGTGCATTGCACCGCCGCGACGGATCGCCGCGGTGGCGTGGGGATAGAATGCAAAATTGTACGCCTCCCGCCCCCACCCGGAGTTGCCGCATGGCCATCGAACTGCCTCCCCTGCCCTACGACCGCGCCGCGCTCGAGCCGCACATGTCCGCCGAGACGCTCGACTTCCACTACGGCAAGCACCACAAGGCGTACGTCGACAACGCCAACAAGATGATCGAGGGCACCGAGTACGCCGACATGCCGCTGGTGGACATCATCCGCCGCGCGCAGGGCCCGCTGTTCAACAACGTCGCGCAGGTCTGGAACCACACGTTCTTCTGGAACTGCATGAAGCCCAACGGCGGCGGCGAGCCGACCGGCAAGCTGATGGACGCGATCAACCTCGCCTTCGGCGACTTCGCCACGTTCAAGGACGAGTTCGCCAAGACCTGCATCGGCACGTTCGGCTCGGGCTGGGGCTGGCTGGTGCAGCGCCCGGACGGCTCGCTGGCGCTGGTGAGCACGTCGAACGCGAACACGCCAATCGTCGGCGACGACACCCCGCTGCTCACCTGCGACGTCTGGGAACACGCGTACTACATCGATTACCGCAATGCGCGGCCGAAGTTCGTCGAGGCGTTCTGGAACCTCGTCAACTGGGACTTCGTGGCGTCGAACATGAAGTGATCCGCTGCACCGCGGATCGATCCGACGGCCGGGGCGACCCGGCCGTTTCCGTTTGCGCGACCCGCGGCCTGCGCTAGGCTCGCCTTCAACAGGGGGAGACAACGATGGTCGTGACCGCACTGCCCGGCTACATGCCCTATCTCGCATCGGCCGGGATCGCCTTCGCCGTCTACCGGCGCGTGCGCAGCCATTTCGGACGGCAGCCGTGGCGTCCGAAACGCACGATGGTGCGCAGCGCGCTGCTGGCGATCGCCTTCGTTGCGCTCGCCGTCCTCGGCGTGCTCAAGCCGTCGCAGAACTGGACGATCGCGGTCGGCATGGCGGCCGGCGCCGTCCTCGCGTTCGTGTCGCTGCGCCTCATGAAGATCGACGTGCGCGACGGCCAAGCCGGCTACACGCCCAATCCGTGGATCGGCGCGGCGCTGACCGGCCTGCTGGTGGGGCGACTGGCGTGGCGTTTCACATCGGGAAGTTTCGCCGGCGTGCCGGCTGCGAGCCCGCTCACGCTGGCGATCGGCGCCACCGTCGTCACCTTCTATCTCGCGCAGGGCATCGGCCTGCTCGTACGGATGCGCGCGGTCGGCGCCGGCACCCCGACGCCCGCGGCCTGAGGCGGACGTCTATCGCTCGCCGAGCCTCGCGACGACGGGTTCGACCTGCGCCGCGCGCTCCAGCCGTGCGCCGACGCGGACCAGCGCCTCCGCCAGCGACGCCGCATCGTCGGCGCGCAGCGTGGCGTGGCCGACCTTGCGCCCGTCGCGCGACTCCTTGCCGTAGTCGTGCCAATGCCCGCCCGGCTCGTCCAGCACGGCCGCGGCGTCGGGCATCGCGCCGATCCAGTTGAGCATGCAGCTGCGGCCGACGAGGCGCGTGTCGCCCAGCGGCATGCCGAGCACCGCGCGCAGATGGTTCTGGAACTGCGAGGTCTCGCTGCCCTCGATGGTCCAGTGGCCCGAGTTGTGGACGCGCGGGGCGAGCTCGTTGGCGAGCAGTTCGCCGTCGCGATGGAAGAGCTCGAGCGCGAACACGCCGACGTAGTCGAGCGCATCGGCGAGGCGGCGCGCATAGTCCGTCGCGCGCGCCTGCGTCTGCGCGTCGGCCTGCGCGGGCGCGAGGCTCGCGGACAGCACGCCGTCGACGTGCCAGTTCTCGGTGAGCGGCCAGGCGCGGAATTCGCCGTCGCGGCCGCGCACGGCGACGACCGACAGTTCGCGATCGAAATGCACGAAGCCTTCGAGGATCAGGCCGACCTTCGGCGCCTGCGCGCCGAGCGCATCCCACGCGGCGGCGACGTCATCGGCGCTGCGGATGCGGAACTGGCCCTTGCCGTCGTAACCGAGCCGGCGGGTCTTGAGGATGCAGGGCGTGCCGATCGACGCGACCGCCTCGCGCAGGCCGTCCAAGGTGTCGACCGCCGCGAACGGCGGCACCGGGATGCCGAGTTCGACGAACCGCGTCTTCTCGGCCAGGCGGTCCTGCGCGATCGCCAGCGCGCGCGGGCTCGGGAAGACGTCGACACGCTCGGCGAGCCAGCGCGCGGACTCCGCCGGTACGTTCTCGAAATCGAACGTGGCGACGTCGACACGCGAAGCGAATTCGGCGAGCGCGGCCTCGTCGCGGTAGTCGCCCACCACCATCGGCGCGAACTGCCCGGCGCAGGCGTCGGCGACGTTGTCCATCACCAGGAAGCGCAGGCCCAGCGGCGCGCCCGAGAGCGCGAGCATGCGGGCCAGCTGCCCGCCCCCGAGGATCCCGACAGTGGTCATCGGCGCGGGTCGTCGTTGCGCATGACGTCCGCCGCCTGCCGCTCGCGGAAGGCATCGAGGCGCGTGGCGATGTCGGGGAACTCGGCCGCCAGCATCGCGGCGGCGAACAGCGCGGCATTCGATGCGCCAGCATTGCCGATGGCGAAGGTCGCGACGGGAATGCCGGCCGGCATCTGCACGATCGACAGCAGCGAATCCATGCCGTTGAGCGCCTTGGACTGCACCGGCACGCCGAGCACCGGGACGGCGGTCTTCGCGGCCAGCATGCCGGGCAGGTGCGCCGCGCCACCGGCGCCCGCGATGATCGCGCGGAGTCCGCGATCGCGCGCGGTGGCCGCGTAGTCGAACAGCACGTCCGGCGTGCGATGCGCGGAGACGACCCGCACCTCGTGCGGCACGCCGAGCTCCTCGAGCTTCGAAGCGGCGTTCTGCATCGTCTCCCAGTCGGAGCGCGAGCCCATCACGATGCCGATCAACGGTTGCACGGCGGCCATACGTCCGGTTCCGGGGCAAAGACGTATTCTAATCGGCCCGCACGCCGAACCCCGACATGGACCGCAAGCTGCTCGACCTGCTGGCCTGCCCGGCCACCCGCCAGCCGCTGCGCCCGCTGGACGCCCGCGTCCTGGGCCAGCTCAATGCCGCGATTCCCGGAGGCACCGTCCATCGGGTGGATGGCATCGCCCAGGCCGCGCCGCTGGATGCCGCGCTCGTCACCGCCGACGGCCGCATCGCCTACCGCGTGGACGACGGTATCCCGGTGCTGATCGCCGACGACTCGATCGACCTCGTCGCGGCCGGGCTCGCGGGCGCATGAGCGGGGGCTGGGCACCGCCGCCCGGCGACGCGGTCGACGCGGACGTGCGCCGCGCGCTCGACGAGGACCTCGGCAGCGGCGACGTCACGGCCGCCCTGCTACCCGACGTCGCCGACACGGCTTACCTGTTGTGCAAGGAGGATGCGATGGTCTGCGGGCGCCCGTGGTTCGACCGCTGCCACCTCGCGCTCGACCCCGCCGTGCGGATCGACTGGCACGTGGCCGAAGGCGCGCGCGTCGCGGCGGGCACGCTTCTCGCGACGCTCCGGGCTCGTGCGCGCGCGCTCGTTTCGGCCGAGCGCGCCTCGCTGAATTTCATGCAGACGCTCTCGGCGACCGCGACGGTCACCGCGGCCTATGTCGACGCGGTCGCCGGCACCCGGGCGCGCATTCTCGACACGCGCAAGACGATCCCGGGCCTTCGCCTGGCGCAGAAATACGCCGTGCGCGTCGGCGGCGGGACGAATCACCGCATGGGCCTCTACGACGCCGTGATGCTCAAGGAGAACCACATCCGCGCGGCCGGCTCGATCGGCGGCGCCGTGCAGGCCGCACGCATGCGGTTCCCGGGCGTACCGGTCATCGTGGAGGTGGAGACGCTCGAGCAGCTGGCCGAAGCGCTCGACAGCGCGTGCGACCGCATCCTCATCGACGATTTCGACGCGCCGATGCGCCGCGAGGCCGTGCGCATCGCCGCCGGTCGCATTCCGCTGGAGGTGTCGGGCGGCGTGGATCTTTCGACCATCCGCGCGATCGCCGAGGACGGCGTCGACTGCATCTCGATCGGCGCACTGACCAAGCACGTGCGCGCGATCGACCTCTCGCTCAAGCTCGGCCGCCGGCCGGGCTGAGCGCGCCTCAGATCGCGACGAGGATCGCGGCGGCGAGCAGTGCGACGCCGACCACGAGGCCCCAGACCAAGCGGCGGTCCATGCCCGTCGGCGGTTCGACGGCATCGGCGTCTTCGGACGGCACGGTCGACAGCACGCGAAAGCGCAGCGTGTCGAAGCCGATCTCATCGCCCGTCCGCGCTTCGCCGCGAAGGATGCGCTTGCCGTTGAGGAACGTGCCGTTGGTCGAGCCCAGGTCCTCGATCTGGATGCAGGTCTCGGTGGGCACCAGCCGCGCATGCGCACGCGAGATGCCGTTCTCGTCGAGACGCAGCGTCGACTCCGGCGCGCGGCCCACGGACGCCATGCCGGCGAGCGGAAAACTGCGGCCGAAGAGCTGGCCGGTCATGCCGCGCAGCACGAACTTCGACAACGCCGGGCGCACCGTGGTCGCGAACAGTTCGTCGTTGGCGGGCGCCGCCGCGCGCGCCTCGCGACCGGCGGCGAGATTCTCCATGCCGGTCAGGCGCGCCTCGAAGCGGTCGAACGAGACACGGTCGCCGTCGCGAAGCGCGATCAGGCCGCGCACCGGCGAACCGTTCACCGTGACCGCCGCCTCGGCGGGCACGTCGAGCATCACGCCGTTCGCGGTGACGTGCAGCTGGCAGTGACGGGGTTGCACGCCGGGGCGGTCGAGCACGATGTTGGCATCCGGCGCCGAGCCGATGCTGTTCACGCCCGGCTGCAACACCACCTGCGGATGTTCCCCACCTGGAAATACCAGCTTCATCGATCGTCCCCTGTCGTTCCGTGGCGTCGGCTTGCCGCCGCCGTCCGAAGCGGCCACAGTAACAAAATGCCGACCGTGATCGTGTTGATGATCGTCGCAGCTGCGGCGGTGGCCTTTTGGAACGCCGGACGCGCGGCGGCCGAGCGCGCGCGCGACCTCGGGCGCGACGCCTGCCGCATCGCGCGCGTGCAGTGGCTAGATGAATCCGTTCATGTAATCGCGCTGCGACCGTGTCGCCTCGACGGCGGACGGCTCGGCTGGGAACGGACCTTCCGTTTCGACTATTCGCTCGACGGCGCCGATCGCCACCATGGCCGGATGGTGCTGCGTGGCGATCGCCTGGTGAGCTTTGCCGGCCCGCCCACGCCCGAGCCGATCGCCTTCCCGCCGCGCGGCACCTGATCGACTAAAGCCGCCGGCCCTTACTTGACGATGCGCAGGTGCCCGCGGCGCGGCGGGCTCGGCGGTTCGTCGTCGCCCGGATCGGGTCGTGCGTCGCCGCCGTCCCCGTCCTGCACGAGTTCCAGCGACGGACCGCCGTCGTCCTCGATCGGCATGGCCGTCGCCGACTCGTCGTCGTCCGACTCCGGCGGCAGCGCCATGCCCTGCCCGTTCTCACGCGCGTAGATCGCCAGCACGGCGCTCACCGGAACGGAGACGGCGTGGCTCACGCCACCGAACCGCGCGTTGAACCGGATGAGCTCGTTCGTCATCTCCAATCCCGCAACCGCGCGCTGCGCGACGTTCAGCACGATGCGTCCGTCCTTTACCGCATGGCGCGGCACCTGCACGGCGGGGCGCGTCGCGTCGACGAGCAGGTGCGGCGTCAGCCCGTTGTCCGCGATCCACTCGTACAACGCCCGCAGCAGGTACGGGCGGTGGCTGGTCATCTCGAATTCGTCCGTCATGGTCGCCAGTGTAAGCGAGGCCCCGTCGCCCGCCGCGGCGACCGGACGCAAAAAAGAAACCCGCCGGGCGGCGGGTTTCGTCGGATCACGATCGCGCCGTCAGGCCGTCAGGCCGGCATGTCGCGGAGCTTTCGCTCCTGCTCGGTGAGGCTGCGGGCGAAGCCCGGGTTGCGGAAGATGCGGTTGCCGTAGTCCTCGATCACCTTGCCGTCCTTCGGCAGCGGCACGCCCAACGCCGGCAGGCGCCAGATGATCGGGGCCATCGCGCAGTCGGCGAGGCTCATCTCCGGATTCAGGAAGAACTTGCTCGCCTTGAACAGCGGCACCGAGGCCGTGAGCAGTTCCTTCAGGCGCTTGCGACCGGCCTCCGCCTGGGCCTTGTTGCCCAGCTGGATGGCCTGCACCTGCGGCACCCAGTCGTGCTCAAGGCGCAGCATCGCGAGCCGCAGCCGCGCGCGCGACAGCGGGTCGACCGGCATCAGGGGCGGGTGCGGATAGCGCTCGTCGAGGTATTCGCTCACCACGCTCGCGGCGTAGAGCACGAGGTCCCGCTCGACCAGCGTCGGCACCGACTGGTACGGATTGAGGTCGACCAGATCCTCGGGAGGATTCTGTGGATCGACGGGGATCAGGTCGTACGTGACGCCCTTGGCCGCGAGCACGAGGCGCACGCGATGGCAGAGGACGCAGTCGGTGGAGGAAAACAGGGTCAGGGTATTACGCATTCTTGGACTCGCCGCCATCGTCGACCTCGATCGACCGGAAACCGCCGGCCGCAGGGCGCCGCCCACCCCGTGCGGGCGGTCGCCAACGGTCCCGAGCCGCGACGATGCGGCGCCCCATGTCCCCGGGCGCCGCGTGCGCGGTCAGTGCTCGACGTCGCGCCAGTATTCCTTCTTCAACAACCAGGCGAGGAACGTGAGCAGGGCCAGGAACAGCACCACCCAGACGCCCATGGACTGGCGCTTGAGGGCGGCAGGCTCGCCGGCGTACTCGAGAAATGCAGTGATGTCGCGCGCGGCGCGGTCGAAGCCCTGGGCGTCGAGCGTTCCGGGCTGCGTGATCTTGAGGCCGAGCACCGGGCGCTCGCCCGCCGCGTTCGGCTTGCCGAACTCGGCGTGCTGCAGGCCCTGCAGCTGCCACAGCGGGTTCGGCATGGAGACGTTCGGGAAGACCGTGTTGTTCCAGCCCACCGGACGCGACTCGTCCAGGTAGAAGGACTTGAGGTACGTGTAGACCCAGTCCGGCTGGCGAACGCGGCTGATCAGCGACAGGTCCGGCGGCTGCTTGCCGAACCAGTCCTTGGACTGCTCCGGCATGCTCGCCTCGATGTGCTCGCCGACCTTCGCGCCGGTGAAGTTGAGGTTCGCCTGGACTTCGTCCTCGCTCAGGCCGAGGTCCTCGGCCATGCGCGAATAGCGCAGGTACTTCAGCGAGTGGCAGCCCGAGCAGTAGTTCATGAACAGCTGGGCGCCACGCTGCAGGGAGGCGCGGTCCGCGATGTCGGTGCCCGCCTGCTGCAGCGCGGGGCCTTCTTCGGCGGCCCAGAGCGGCATCGACACGGCGAAGCCGACAACGAGCGTCGCAAGCGATCGCAGAACTCGCATCTTCATGGATCCGGCAGGCTGGAGGCGGGTGGTCGGAACGGACGGCTTAGTCATGCATCGTCACCCGCTCGGGCACCGGCTTGGTCCGGTCGAACTTGGTCCACAGCGGCATCGTGATGAAGAACATGAAGTAGAAGAACGTCAGCGCGCGGCCGAGGTAGGTCTCGTTGATGTCCGTGCCGGGGCCGGAGCCGATCTTTCCGAGCCAGATGAAGGTGAACGCGAACAGCCCGAGCATCACCTTCGCCAGCAGGCCGCGGTAGCGGATCGAGCGCACGCGGCCCTTGTCGAGCCACGGCACCAGGAACAGCATGACGATCGCACCGAACATCACCATCACGCCGCCGAGCTTGTTCGGCACCACGCGGAGCATCGCGTAGTAAGGCGTGAAGTACCACGTGGGCTTGATGTGCGACGGCGTCACGAGGCGGTTGGCCTCGTTGAAGTTGTCGTGCTCCAGGAACAGGCCGCCGACGGTGGGCTCGAAGAAGATGATGAAGGCCGCGAGCATCAGGAAGAAGCCGACGCCCACCAGATCCTTGACCGTGTAGTACGGGTGGAACGGGATGCCGTCCTTCGGCGCGATCGGCGACCAGCGGTTGCCCTTCGGGCCGTACTTGATGTCGATGCCGTCGGGGTTGTTCGAGCCGACCTCGTGCAGGGCGCCCAGGTGCAGCACGACCAGCAGGAGGAGCACCATCGGCAGCGCGATCACGTGCAGCGCGAAGAAGCGGTTCAGCGTCGCGTCGGACGGCAGGTAGTCGCCCATGATCCATTCGGTCAGGCCATTGCCGATGACCGGGATCGCGCCGAAGAGCGAAATGATGACCTTCGCGCCCCAGAACGACATCTGGCCCCACGGCAGCACGTAGCCCATGAAGGCTTCGGCCATCAGCACCAGGTAGATCACCATGCCGAGCAGCCACACGAGCTCGCGCGGCTTGCGGTACGAGCCGTACATCAGGCCGCGCCACATGTGCAGGTAGACGACGATGAAGAACAGCGAGGCGCCGGTGCTGTGCATGTACCGGATCAGCCAGCCCCACTCGACGTCGCGCATGATGTACTCGACCGACGCGAACGCCTGTGCGGCGTCGGTCTTGAAGTGCATCGTGAGGAAGATGCCGGTGACGATCTGGTTGACCAGCACCAGCATCGCGAGCGAGCCGAAGTAGTACCAGATGTTGAAGTTCTTCGGCGCGAAGTACTCCGACATGTGCTTCTTGTACGCCACGCCCGCATTCGGCGCGCGGTCGTTGAACCAGTTGGTCAGACCGGTGATGAGGCCCTTGGCGATGTTGTTCGGGGCCGACTTCTGGTCGTTGCTCATGGCCATGTCAGGCGGCTCCCTGCGGATCGACGCCGATCACGATGGTGTTGTCGCCTTCGTAGTGGTGCGGCGGCACGGCGAGGTTGGTCGGGGCGGGGACGCCCTCGAAGACGCGGCCCGACATGTCGAAGCGCGACTTGTGGCAGGGGCAGAAGTAGCCGCCCTTCCATTCCGGATCGAACGGCTCCGGGCGGATCTCCGCCTTCATCTCCGGCGAGCAGCCCAGGTGCGTGCAGAGGCCGACGAGCACGGAGATCTCCGGCTTGATCGCGCGGAATTCCGGGTTGCCCTTCAGCACGTACTTCGGCTGCTGGTCCGGGTTCTGCGACTTGGGATCGCGCAGGCGGCCGTCCAGGGTCGGCAGCGCCTTCAGGATGTCCTGCGAGCGACGCACGATCCAGATCGGCTGGCCGCGCCATTCGACGATCAGGCGCTGGCCCATCGGCAGTGCGCTGATGTCCGCGGTGATCGGCGCGCCGGCGAGCTTGGCCCGCGCGCTCGGATTCCAGGACTTGATGAACGGCACCGCGGCGAAGCCGGCCCCGACCGCGCCGACGACGGCGGTCGTCGCGGTGAGGAACCGACGGCGGCCGAGGTTGACCGGCTCGTTGATGGGCTCGTGAACCCCTTCGTTGGCCATCCGGCACTCCGAAAACTGATTTCGACGTGGGCCGCCGACGGCGGAAGCCGGGCGCCCGATAAAGACGCGGAAGTGTAACGGAACGGTGAACGAGCCGACAATCCGCCAGGACGCCGGAAACCCGGGAGCTTGAACGCGTTGGCGTTCGGAGGGCCCCGACGGGCCCGGGCTCAGCGCAGGACGGTCGAGGACCGGTAGCGGTCGGCGAGCAGCGCGACGCGCTGGACGTAGCGCTGGGTCTCGTTGTACGGCGGGATCCCGCGGTACTTGTCGACCGCGCCCTCGCCCGCGTTGTAGCCGGCGGCCGCGAGGCGGACGTCGCCATTGAAGCGCTTGAGCAGGAACGCCAGGTACTGCACGCCGCCACGGATGTTCTGCGCGGGATCGAAGGCGTTCGAGACGCCGAAGCGGCGCGCCGTGGCGGGCATCAGCTGCATCAGGCCCTGTGCGCCGACGCGCGAAAGCGCGTTCGGGTTGTAGGACGACTCGGCGTGGATGATCGCGCGGACGATGGATTCCTCGACGCCGAACTGCGCGGCGGCCGAGGCGATCTCGCTGCGGTAGGCGTCCTGCCGCAGGCGGAGCTTGGAGAAGTTGACGCCCGGCTGCGCGCCGCAGGCGAAGCACGTCTCCATGTAGCTGTAGCGGATCGTGCGGACGGCGCTCGCGACGGCGACGCCGGTGGGGCGTCGGCTCGAGTAATGCCGGACACCGTCCTGCATGTAGGAGTAGATCTGGCCGCGCACGAGGCGCGGGCCGCCCGAGGCGGGCGCAGCCGGTGCGGGTGCCTCGACGGCGGGCAGCGACGCCGCGGCCGGCGAACCGGCGACGAAATTGACGGGCGTCACGGCGCCTTGCGCGACCGGCGGCGCGGACGCGCGATGTCGCGCACCGCGGGCGGCGGTGAAGCGGCCGAGCACGGTGCACTGCGCCCCGGCGACGCGCTTGCTGGCATAGCTGCGCACGCCATCGACATCGCACCGGTAGACGGTGCCGGCGAAGGCGGGACCGGCCGCGAGCAGGCCGGAAAGAAGCAGCAGTGCGGTGCGCGTCTTCATGGGACCATCATTCCCGGATTGCGGAACTTTCACAAGCCCTTGATCCAACTCACATTGTTGATCTGCGGACGCGGTCACCGGGCCTGTTGCGCCGCGGTAGACTAGAGCGGCCGGCCCGGACTAACCGCCGCCCTTCCCCGGAATCCCATGACCGACCTGTCGCCTCCCGTTGCCGATCCGGCCGCGGACGCCCCGCCCGCGCCGCGCGGCAAGCTCTTCATCGAGACCCACGGTTGCCAGATGAACGAGTACGACTCGGCGAAGATGGCCGACGTTCTCGGCGCTGCGGAGGGTCTCGAGCTCACCCGCGACGCGTCCGAGGCCGACGTCATCCTGGTCAACACCTGCTCCATCCGCGAGAAGGCCCAGGAGAAGGTCTTCAGCCAGCTCGGCCGCTGGCGGGCCCTCAAGCAGGGCGGGAAGCCGGTCCTGATCGGCGTCGGGGGCTGCGTGGCAAGCCAGGAGGGCGAGGCGATCGTCAAGCGCGCGCCGTTCGTCGACCTCGTCTTCGGGCCCCAGACCCTCCACCGCCTGCCCGAGCTGATCGAGGCGCGGCGCGAGTCCGGCAAGCCGCAAGTCGACATCTCCTTCCCCGAGATCGAGAAGTTCGACCGCCTCCCCGCCCCGCGTGCCGAGGGCCCGAGCGCGTTCGTCTCGATCATGGAAGGCTGCTCGAAGTACTGCTCGTTCTGCGTGGTGCCCTACACCCGCGGCGAGGAAGTCAGCCGCCCGTTCGAGGACGTGCTGGTGGAGGTCGCGCAGCTCGCCGCCCAGGGCGTTCGCGAGATCAACCTGCTCGGCCAGAACGTCAATGCCTACCGGGGGCCGTACGGCGACGGCGAGGTCGCCGACCTGGGGCTGCTGATCCGGACGATCGCGGCCATCGAGGGCATCGACCGCATCCGCTTCACGACGTCGCACCCGCTCGAGTTCTCCGACTCGCTGGTGGAGGCCTACCGCGACGTGCCGCAGCTCGCGAACTACCTGCACCTGCCGGTGCAGTCCGGCTCCGACCGCATCCTGACGGCCATGAAGCGCGGCTACACGGCGCTCGAGTTCAAGCAGAAGATCCGCAAGCTGCGCGCGGTGCGACCGGACATCTCGATCTCCTCCGATTTCATCGTCGGGTTCCCGGGCGAGACGGATGCCGACTTCGAGAAGACCATGAAGCTGATCGAGGACGTCGGCTTCGACCAGTCGTTCTCCTTCATCTATTCGCGCCGCCCCGGCACGCCCGCCTCGAACCTCGAGGACGACGTGACCAGCGAGGCGAAGCACGCGCGGCTGTCGCGCCTGCAGGCGACGATCAACGACAACGCGCGGCGCATCTCGGATTCCATGGTCGGCAGCGTGCAGCGCATCCTCGTGGAAGGCCCGTCGCGCAAGGACCCGAACGAGCTCACCGGCAAGACGGAAAACATGCGCTCGGTGAACTTCGCCGGGCCGCGGCGCCTGGTCGGCCAGTTCGTGGACGTCGTGATCACCGAGGCGATGACGAACTCGCTACGCGGCCGCGTCGTGCTGCAGGACGAAGCCGTCCCGGCCTGAGCGCCCGGCCCACGGTCAGCCGCGCGCCTCGAGAACGTCGTCCGGATGGCGCGACCGCCACGCGGCGAGCGTGCGGTTGCAGTGCGAGGGAATGATCCAGGCTTTCGGCGACTCGCCGCGGAACTGGCGCAGCCGATCGAGCGTGGCCTCGTACGCGATGGGCGCGTGCGTCGCAAGGCGCCGCGCCAGCCACGACAGCGGCAGCGGCGCGTCGAGCTGCGCGTCCTTCCAGAATGCATCGGCCACTAGCAGGACGCGCTCGTCCCCGTGGCGGAGCGCCAGCCCGAGCTGGCCGTCGGCATGGCCCGGCAGGTCGATCGTGACGACTTCGCCGTCGCCGAACAGGTCGACGCCGTGGCCGAGCGACGCCAGGTCACCCTCGAGTAGTCGCCGATCGACCGGGCCGAGCAGGCGCAGCCGCGCCGGCATGTCGTCGGGCAGCAACTCGCGCCAGACCTGCGCATGCAGGCGCGCGAGCGGGCCGCGACGCACCGTGCCCCAGGCACGCGCATCGGCGACGAAGCGCGCGTTCGGAAACTCGCGCAGCGCGCCGACGTGGTCGGGATGGAAATGACTGACGACGATCCAGTCGATCGTGCCGGGCACGATGCCGCAGGCCTCCAGCAGGGTCGCCGCATCCCCCGCCTCGGGACAGCAGGCACCCAGCACATGGCGATAGACGCGACGCAGGCCGCGACGCATCGCGTCGCGTGCAGGCCGACCGTAGCCGCAGTCGAACAGGAGGCGCCCGTGCCGCGGATGCTCGATCAGCGCCCAGCCCGCGGGAAAGGCCTCGCGCCCGGGCGCGTCGTGTGGGAGACCCGCCAGGCGCGGATCGACGTGGCTGTGCCCGGAAACGCCGAGCCGGATGCGGGTGGTCATGCGGCGTGGGGCGCGGCGAGCGCAGCGAACGTGCGCGCCAGCGCGGTGCGCATGTCGATGCGCGGCACGTAGCCGAGCTCGGCCCGCGCACGGGCGATGTCGAGCGTCATGTCGACCGTCAGCAACTCGACGCCGTAGCGCAGCAGCGCGGGCTCGACCGTGGGCGCGGCGATGCGGTGGGCCGACTCCAGCGCGGTCGCGACGAACCGCGCCGCGCCGGCGGGCAGCCGCCGTTTCGGACGCGCGCAGCCGAGTGCGTCGGCCAGGCCGTCGATGACCGACCAGATGCGCACGGGTTCACCGTTGCTGACGTTGTAGGCCCGGCCGTGCAGCGTGGCGGGCGCATCGAGCGCGTCGAGAACTGCGTCGACGGCGTTGTCGATGTAGGTGAGGTCGACCGTGCAGGTGCCGTCGCCGAGGCGCGGCAGGCGCCCGCGTCGCAGCGCGTCGGCGATGCGCGGCAGCAGCGACGTATCGCCGGGGCCGAAGATCGCGCGCGGACGCAGCAGCAGCGCGCACGTCTCGGTGCCGGCGGTGAGGTCGAGCACGCGCCGCTCCGCCTCGCGCTTGGTCGCCGCGTAATGGTTCACGGCGTGCGCCGGGAGCGGGTCGGATTCGCGGATGCCGCGATGCGGCAGGCCGTCGTGGTAGATGCCGGGCGTGGAGACGTGCACGAGGCGCCGCACGCCGGCCTCGGCGCAGGCGCGCGCGACGTGCTCGGTGGCATGCACGTTCGCTTCGACGAAGGCGCGTCGCGGCCCCCACGGGCTCGACAGCGCGGCCGCGTGGACGACGGCGTCCGCGCCCTCGATCGCCTCGCGCACGCCGGCTGCGTCGGTGAGGTCCAGGTGCACGAAGCCCACGCCGTCGGCCACGAGCGCGGCGCCGCGCGCATCGTCCCGCCCGAGTCCGACCACCCGCCACTGGGGCCGCGTGCAGCGCAGCCGTCGCGCGACCGCGCCGCCCAGGAAACCGGTCGCGCCCGTCACCACGATGCGCGGCGCATGCGCGGCCATCAGTACGTCATCACGATCGCCGCGGCCGACAGGCCGGCGCCGGTGCCGACGAGCATGCCGCGTTCGCCGCGGCGGATGGCGCCGTCGCGCACGCCGTGCGCGAACGCGAGTGGAATGGACGCCGCGATGCAGTTGCCGGTGCCTTCGAGGATGTCGACCACGTGCGCGCGGTCGAAACCCATCGCGCGGGCGAAGCCCATGCCCGCGCGACTGGTCTGGTGCGGCGCGATCCAGCGGACGGCGTCGCGCGCGTCCGCGGCGCCGAGCCCCACCTTCGCGAGTAACGGCGCGACGAGCCGGCTCGCGCGGCGCAACGTCGCGCTGCCGCGCATCTGGAACAGGGCGTCGCGATGCTCGGTGTCGGGGCCGTGCGGATGACGGTAGGTGCCGCAGCCGCGGACGGTGGTGAGGTCGTGGTGCGCGCCCTCGGTGATCCAGCCGACCGCGTGCACGCGGCCCGTGTCGTCTTCCCCCGCCCGCTCCAGCACCCAGGCCGCGGCGCCGTCGCCGAACAGCGTGCAGACCTCGGGCGACGTGAAGTCGAGCGCGCCGGAGGCCACCTCGCTGCTCACGACCAGCGCTCGATCGATACGCCCATGGTGGATGCGCTCGGCGGCGACCTCCACCGCGGCGAGGAAGCTCAGGCAGGTGGCGTGGACCGACAGGCTCGCGATGCCGGACGTGCCGAGCCCCATCTCGTGCTGCAGCAGCGGCCCGCCGTCGGGAATCGCGCGTTCGACGGAGCCGGACGCGTTGAGGATGAGGTCGAGCGTGGCGGGATCGACGCCGGCATCTTCGCAGGCCTGCAGCGCGGCCCGTGCGCCCATCCACGTCGCGCGCTCCTCCGCGTCGGCCCAATGGCGCGTGGCGACCCCGCTATGGGCCAGCGCCCAGCCCGGCGGAAGCCCGGCGCGCGCCTCGATCTCCGCGCTGTCGACCCGGCGCCGCGGCAGGTACGTGCCGACGCCGGCCACGCGGACGCGCCAGTCGAGCGGCCGGTGCGGTGCGGTGCGGGCGGGCGGGACGGGCGGGACGGGCGAAGGCGACATGGTCGGGCGGACGCGGCACCTCGGGAGCGCGGCCAGTATGGACGAACGGGCACTGGCAGACTGGCCCGATGCCGAGCCCGCCGCCGACCGCCGACCGCCCTGCCCCCGCCCGGCTCCCGGCCGCGCGCCGCACCGCGATCGTCGGCACCGCCGTGGCGCTCAACACCGCACTCTACCTCGCGATCAACGCGCGCGCCGTGGACGCACCGCACCTGATGCAGCGCTCCGGACTCGACGCGGCGCTGGGCTGGCACGCCTGGACGATCTGGCCCTACTGGCTGCTGCTCCTGCTCGCGCCGTGGCTGGCGCTCGGGATCCGCGGCCGGGAGGCATTCACGGCGACGTTCCGCGCCTACGCGATCGCGCTCGGACTCAACGCGACCCTGTGGCTCGCCTGGCCCACGCGGCTGCCGCGCGCGCCGCTACCGACGGGTCTCGACCCGCTCACCGATGCGGCGTGGCGCGTGCTGCATGCGCTGGACGGCCCGGCCAACTGCTTTCCGTCGGGACACGTCACCCTGCCGCTCGTGGTCGCCGCGGGGTGGTCGCTGGAGCATCGGCGCGGCGCACCGGCGCTGTGGCTGCTGCTCGTCGCCCTGGTGCCGACGATTGTGACGACCGGCCAGCACGTGCTGCTCGACGCCGCGGGCGGTGCGGCCACGGCCGTGCTCGGGCTGGCACTCGCGCGCCACCCGGCGCTCGGCGCGCTCAGTCGCTGGCGGCCTCGTAGACCGCGCGGCCGTCCACCCACGTCGATCGGACGTGCAGGTCCTTGAGACGCTCGGGCGGAATCGCGACCGGATCCTCGTCGAGCACGACGAAGTCCGCGCGCTTGCCCGGCTCGAGGCTGCCCACACGGGCCTCGTCGAAGCCGGCATACGCGGCATCCAGCGTGAAGCCGCGCAGCGCCTCGAAGGCGGTCAGCTTTTCCTCGGGACGCCAACCGCCCTTCGGCAGGCCGGCGGCATCGGTGCGCGTGGCCGCGGCGTAGAGCCCGAGGCGCGGATCGACGGACTCGACCGGGAAGTCCGAGCCGAGCGCGAGTCGCGTGCCGGCATCGCGCAGCTGGCGCCACGCGTAGGCGCCGACGATGCGCTGCGGGCCGACGCGATCCTCGGCCCACGGCATGTCGCTGGTGGCGTGCGTCGGCTGCATGGAGGCGATGACGCCGAGCTTCGCGAGCCGCGGCAGGTCGGCCGGCGCGAGGACCTGTGCATGTTCGATGCGCCAGCGGTGGTCGCCCGGGTTCGCACCGAGCGCCGCCTCGAACGCGTCCAGCACTTCGCGGTTCCCGCGATCGCCGATCGCGTGCGTCGCCACCTGCACGCCGCAACGCTTCGCGCGCGCCACCACGTCGCGCAGCTTCGCGGGTTCGATGACGAGCAGGCCGTGGCTGTCGTGCGCATCGCTGTACGGCTCGAGCATCGCCGCGCCGCGGCTTCCGAGCGCGCCGTCGATGTAGAGCTTGATGCTGCGCATCTGCAGGTGGCCGCCCGGGTGGCGGTAGAGGCCCTTCTCGCAGAGCTGCGCGAACGCGGCATGGTCGCCGTCGGCCATCGCATCGATGCGCAGCGGCATGCGCCCGGCGTCGGCGAGGCGGATGTAGCGCGCGAGGTCCTCGCGGGAGACGCCCGCGTCGTGCACGCCGGTGAGGCCGTGCTCGACGGCGGCCTTCATGCCGAGCTCGAGCGCGCGCGTGGCCGTGGCCTCGTCGACGGCCGGCACCACGCGGTCGACGAGTTCCATCGCCGCATCCACGAAGACCCCGCTCGCCTTCGCACCGCTGCGCTCGATGCGACCGCCCGGGGGCTGCCAGTCGCCGCCGAGGTCGCGGCCGACCGCCTTCATCGCCGCGGTGTTCGCCCAGCCCGCATGGCCGTCGACGCGCCGCAGCCAGACCGGGCGATCGGGGAACGCGGCGTCGAGGTCCGACGCGCTGGGGAACTCCTTCTCGGGCCAGTCGTTCTGGTCCCAGCCGCGCCCGAGCAGCCATGCGCCGGGCGCGAGGCCGCTCGCCTTCGCGCGCAGGCGGTCGATCACCTCGGCCTTGGTCGCCGTGCCGACGAGGTCGGCGCGCAGGAAGGTGTAGCCGAGGTTCGCCACGTGGCCATGCGCATCGATCAGGCCCGGCACCACCGTGCGTCCGGCGAAGTCCACCCGGCGTGCACCGGGATGCGCCGCGAGCAGCGCCTCGCGGCGGCCCACGTCGAGCAGCCGTCCGGTGTCGTCGTAGGCGAACGCATCGGCGAGCGGCCGACGGGCGTCCATGGTGTGCACCGTCTTCGCCGTTACCACCGTGACGCCGGCGAGCGCACCGCCCGTCCACAGGGCTGCGACAATGGCGAGCCCCTGCACCGCATGCCTGCGCGCGATCCGCATCGTGTTCTCCTCTCCGGGAGGCCGACTCTGCGCAAAGCCACCGGGGCCCGCAAGCTCACGCGCCGCTGCCACCGGCCGGTGCATCGTTTCCCCACGTCCACGAGCCCTTTTCCGCATGGCCGAACACCTCAGCCGCGACTTCGTCCTCGATCCGCCCGACCACGAGCGGCTCGCCAACCTCGCCGGTCCGTTCGACGCGCACCTGCGCATGCTCGAGCTGCGGCTGGGCGTGCAGATCGCCAACCGCGGCAACGTCTTCCGCGTGACCGGCCCCGCGCAGGCCGCGCAGCACGCCGACCGCCTGGTGCACGAGCTCTGGGACGACACTGTCAACGAGACGTTGAGCGAGCATTCGATCCACCTGCGCCTGTCGGAATCGGGTGTCGAGCAGCGCATGGCCGACGACGTGGAACCGCAGGAAGTCGTCATCCGCGTCAAGCGCGGCATGCTGCGCGCGCGCGGCGAGAACCAGGCGAAGTACCTGCACGCGATCGCGATGCACGACATCAACTTCGGCATCGGCCCGGCGGGCACCGGCAAGACGTTTCTGGCCGTCGCCAGCGCCGTCGAAGCGCTCAACGCGTCGCGCGTGCAGCGCATCGTGCTGGTGCGGCCCGCGGTCGAGGCCGGCGAGAAGCTCGGCTTCCTGCCCGGCGACCTCACGCAGAAGGTGGACCCGTACCTGCGCCCGCTCTACGACGCGCTGTACGAGATGCTCGGCGTCGAGAAGGTGGCGAAGCTGCTGGAGCGCAACGTCATCGAGATCGCGCCGCTCGCCTACATGCGCGGCCGCACGCTCAACGATGCCTACGTGATCCTCGACGAGGCGCAGAACACCACCGTCGAGCAGATGAAGATGTTCCTGACGCGCATCGGCTTCGGCAGCACCGCGGTGGTGACGGGCGACATGACCCAGATCGACCTGCCTAAGAGCACGAAATCCGGCCTGAAGGACGCGATCGAAGTGCTGCGCGGGGTCGAGGGCATCAGCTTCACGTTCTTCGAATCGCGCGACGTGGTGCGCCATCCGCTGGTGGCCCGCATCGTCAACGCCTACGATGCGCGCGACGCGGCGGACCCCGCCAACACCCGGGGCTGACCGCGCGGAGAACGCGATGGCGGTCGAGGTGCACGTGAGTTACGCGACGGCGCGCAAGGGCGTGCCGTCCTCCACCAGCTTCGGGCGCTGGGTGGCCGCCGCGCTCGAGGGGCGCGACGCCCCGACCGAAGTGGCGATCCGGATCGTCGGCCCGGACGAGGGGCGCGAGCTCAACCACCAGTACCGCGGGAAGGACTACGCGACGAACGTGCTGAGCTTCCCGGCCGAGCGACCGGAGGGGCTGCCCGAGGGCGTCGAGCTGCCGGAACTGGGCGATCTCGTCGTCTGCGCCGAGGTGGTGGCGCGCGAGGCCGCCGAGCAGGGCAAGCGCCCCGCCGACCACTGGGCCCACCTCACCGTCCACGGCGTGCTGCACCTGCTGGGCTGGGACCACGAGGACGAGTCCGACGCGGAGGCGATGGAAGCCCGCGAGCGCGCGATCCTGGCGGGCCTCGGCGTCGCCGACCCCTACTGACGGCCGCTTGAGAGGCCCCGGCGGCATCCCCATCTCCACGGGCCGGTCGCCTCGACCGGCTAGACTGGCGCCGCCGCCCCGAGCGGCGCACTGAACGAAGACATGTCCGAGGACGACAGTAGTACCCACCACCACCACGACCGCGGCGCCGACCGCCGCTCCTGGTTCGAACGGATCAGCTCCGCCCTGTCGGGCGAGCCCTCCAACCGCGAGGACCTCGTCGAGCTGCTGCGCGATGCGCAGAACGACGGGCTGATCGAGGCCGACACGCTGCGCATGATGGAAGGCGCCATCGCGGTGTCGGACATGACCGTCGGCGACGTGATGATCCCGCGGTCGCAGATGGTGTCCCTGCCCGCCGAGGCGCGCTTCATCGACCTGATGAAGATGGTGGTCGAGTCCGGCCACTCCCGCTTCCCGGTGCATGGCGAGGACCGCGACGAGGTGCTCGGCGTGCTTCTCGCGAAGGACCTGCTGCGAGGCGTTGTCAGCGACCACGGCCCAGCCAGCATCCACGAGCTCCTGCGCCCGGCCCTGCTGATTCCGGAGTCCAAGCCACTCGACGTTCTGCTGCGCGAGTTCCGCCAGTCGCGCAACCACATGGCGATCGTCATCGACGAGCACGGCGGCGTCGGCGGCCTGATCACCATCGAGGACGTGCTGGAGCAGATCGTCGGCGAGATCGACGACGAGCACGACGACGCGCAGGACCCGGATGCGCTGATCGCCGCCCAGGCCGATGGCCAGTACGTGGTTGACGCGCTGACGCCGATCTGCGACTTCAACGAGCGCTTCGGCGCGGATTTCGACGAGGACGAGTACGACACGATCGGCGGGCTCGTGACCGCGGCGATCGGGCACCTGCCGGAAGCCGGCGAGGAGCTGTCGCTGGGCCGCTTCGTCTTCCGCGTCGCCGGCGCCGACGCGCGCCGCGTGCATGCCTTCCACGTCGGCGTGCATGGCGACGACTGACGCACGACGCGTGCGCGCCGTCCTGGGCGCGCTGCTCGCGCTCGCCCTGCTCCTGCCGTTCGGCGCGCTCGCGGCGCCGCGAATCGGCGTCGCGACGATGCAGCCGGGCGAGATCTTCTGGGAACGCTTCGGCCACGACGCGATCGTCGTGGTCGACGAAGCCACCGGCCAGGCGACCTCGTACAACTACGGCTTCTTCGACCCGTCCGAGCCCGGCTTCGTCGGCGATTTCATGCGCGGCGTGATGCGGTACCGGCTGGTCGCGCTGCCGCTCGAGCAGGACCTGTCGACCTATCGCGATGAAGGCCGTGGCGTCTCGATCCAGTGGCTGCATCTCAGCGACGCACAAGCCGATGCGCTCGCGGCGGCCCTCGCGGAGAACGCGCGGCCCGAAAACGCCGTCTACAGCTACGACTACTTCCGCGACAACTGCTCCACCCGCGTGCGCGACATGCTCGATCGCGCACTCGGCGGCGAACTCCATCGCCAGCTCGTGGGCCGTTCGCGCGGCGCGACGTACCGCAGCGAAGCCGTGCGCCTCGCCTCCCCCGCCGCGTGGATGGGGCTCGGGTTCGATGTCGGCCTCGGCCCGCGCGCCGATCGCCCGCTCACGCTGTGGGAGGAAGCGTTTGTGCCGATGCGGCTCGCCGCCGCGCTGCGCGAGGTGGAGGTCGACGGCCATCCGCTCGTCGCGAGCGAGTCGCCGATCCTGCCGCACCGCATCGCCCCCGAGCCCGCCGACGTCCCGCGCCCGTGGTGGCCGTGGTTCCTCGCGGGCTTGGCGGTCGCCGCCGCGCTCGCCGGCATTGGCGCACGACGGCCGCGCGTCGTCGCCGTGGTCGCGATCGCGTTCTGGACGCTGGCGACCGTGCTCGGCGCGCTGATGCTCTTCCTCTGGGCCGGCACCGCGCACGAGTTCGCCTGGGCGAACCGCAACGTGCTGGTCGCCTGCCCGCTGGCCGCGCTCGCGCTGCCCGGCGCATGGCGCGTGCTGCGTGGCCGCCCGCCGGGCCGGCTGTTCCGCCGCATGCTGCCGCTGCTGGCCGGCCTGGCCCTACTCGCGATGTTTTTCGTCTGGCTCGATCCCGCCGACCAGGACAATGCGCGCTGGGTCGCCCTCCTGCTGCCCGTCCACGTCGGCCTGTGGGCCGGCCTTCGCGGCGCGGGACGGCCGCCCGCGGCGACGCTCGGCGCATGACCGACTCGCGCTTCGCCGACTGCGTCGTCAACTGCGCGGCCTACGCCGCCGACGGCACGCGCCGCGACATCGACCTCGCGCGGATCAGCGACGTGCTCGCCGTCGACGACGGCAGCTTCGTCTGGGTCGGCCTGTACGAGCCGGGCGCCGCGGTCCTGGCGGTCCTGCAGGAGGAGTTCGACCTGCATCCACTCGCGGTCGAGGACGCGCGCAACGCGCACCAGCGGCCGAAGTTCGAGGCCTACGGCGATTCGCTGTTCATCGCGGTGCACACCGCACAACTCACCGACGGCGCGATCCGCTTCGGCGAGACGCACGTCTTCGTCGGGCCGCGCTACATCGTGACGGTGCGCCACGGCGCCTCGAGCAGCTACGCGCCGGCGCGCGCGCGCCTGGAGCGCGAACAGGCGATGCTGACGCACGGACCGGGTGCGGCGCTGTACGCGGTGCTCGATCTCATCGTCGACAACTACATGCCGATCGTCGACGAGTACGACCGGCTGCTCGGCGAGCTGGAGCAGGACGTCTTCGCCGAGAACTTCCGGAAGGAGACCGTGCAGCGCCTGTACTGGCTCAAGCGCGACCTCACCCGCCTGCGCATGGCCGTCGAGCCGCTGCAGGACATCGTCAGCCACCTCGCACGCATGCCGGGCACGCTGATCGACGAGGCGATCCAGCCCTACCTCCGCGACGTCCACGACCACGCGATCCGCATCCAGTCGAGCACGGAGACCCTGCGCGAAATGCTGACCGCGGCGGTGGGCGTGAACCTGTCGCTGGTGACCGTGCAGCAGGGCGAGATCGTGAAGCGTCTCGGCGCCTGGGCGTCGCTGCTTGCCGCGCCGACGCTGGTGGCCAGCTGGTACGGCATGAACTTCGAGCACATGCCCGAACTGCACGGGCGCTGGAGCTACTTCATCCTGATCGGCGCGATGGCCGCGGTCTGCGCCGGGCTGTACTGGAAGTTCAAGAAGGCGCGCTGGCTGTAGCACCGGGCGGCAGCCTCGGTGCCTTCGTCCCGCAGCCGTCAGGTCGATCGCCATCGCAGTGAAGTTGGCCCGACTGCCCGGGTAACCGATGCCGGCGTGGGACGCGCCACGGACGCCATCCGCACGCGGCGCTGCCGCATCGCACATTGACCCCCCCGGGCCCCGTGAGCGACGCTCGCGGCCTCATACGGGGAGCGTGCGATGCGGGGACTGGCAGGACTGTTCTGGGCGGCGCTGGCGATCCTCGCGGTCGTTTCGCTCGCGACCATCGCGACCCACCGCGGCGAAACGCTCAGCGCGATGTGGCTGGTCGCCGCCTCGTCGAGCGTGTTCTTCCTCGCCTACCGCTTCTATGCGCGCCACGTCGCGCGCGCGATCGGCCTCGATCCGTCACGCACCACGCCCGCGCACTACCGCAACGACGGGCTGGACTACGTGCCGACCGAGCGCAGCGTGCTGTTCGGGCACCACTTCGCCGCGATCGCCGGTGCCGGGCCGCTGGTGGGTCCTGTCCTCGCCGCGCAGATGGGCTACCTGCCTGGCACGCTGTGGATCCTGTTCGGCGTCGTCTTCGCGGGCGCGGTGCAGGACATGCTCGTGCTGTTCTTCTCGACCCGGCGCGACGGCCGCTCGCTCGGCGAGATGATCCGCAGCGAGATGGGCAACGCGGCCGGCGTGGTCGCGATGCTCGGCATCGCCGCGATCATGCTGATCCTGCTGGCGGTGCTCGCGCTCGTGGTCGTCAAGGCGCTCGCGCAGAGCCCGTGGGGCACGTTCACGGTCGCGATGACGATCCCCATCGCGCTGCTCATGGGTGCCTGGCTGCGCTGGTTCCGGCCCGGTCGCGTGCTCGAGGTGTCGGTCATCGGCCTCGTGCTGCTGCTCGCGTCGATCTGGGCGGGCGGGCACGTCGCGGCCGACCCGCGCTGGAGCGCGGTGTTCCGGCTCGACGCCACCACGCTCGCCTGGCTGCTCATCGGCTACGGCTTCATCGCCTCGGTGCTGCCGGTCTGGCTGTTGCTCGCGCCGCGCGATTACCTGTCGACGTTTCTCAAGATCGGCACCATCGTCGGCCTGGCCGTCGCCATCCTCGTCGCGATGCCCGACCTGCGGATGCCCGCGGTGACGCGCTTCGTCGACGGTAGCGGCCCGGTGTTCTCGGGCACGCTGTTCCCGTTCCTGTTCATCACGATCGCCTGCGGCGCGGTGTCGGGCTTCCACGCGCTGATCAGCTCCGGCACCACGCCGAAGATGCTCGGCAACGAGCGCGACATCCCGATGATCGGCTACGGCGCGATGCTGATGGAGGCGTTCGTCGCCGTGATGGCGCTGGTGGCGGCCTGCGTGCTGCAGCCCGGCCTGTACTTCGCGATGAACTCGCCCGTCGCCGCGCTGGGCCCGACGCTCGAGTCGGCCTCCGCCGCGATCAACGGCTGGGGCTTCGCGATCACGCCCGACATGCTCGCCGCGGCGGCCAGGCAGATCGGCGAGGAGACCGTGCTGTCGCGCACCGGCGGCGCGCCGACGCTCGCGGTCGGCATGGCGCAGATTCTCGCGAGCCTCGGCGGTGGCACCGGCATGATGGCCTTCTGGTACCACTACGCGATCCTGTTCGAGGCGCTGTTCATCCTGACCACGATCGATGCCGGCACCCGCGTCGCCCGCTTCATGTTCCAGGAGATCGCGGGCCTCGCCTGGGCGCCGCTGCGCGAGACGCACAGCTGGGCCGGCAACGTGCTCTGCACGGCCCTCGCCGTCGCCGGCTGGGGCTGGTTCCTCTACCAGGGCGTCGTCGACCCGCTCGGCGGGATCAACACGCTGTGGCCGCTGTTCGGCATCGCCAACCAGATGCTGGCCGGGATCGCGCTGGTCTTCTGCTGCGTGGTGATGGTGCGGATGAAGCGCGAGCGCCACCTGTGGATTCCCGGCATCGCGACCGTCTGGCTGCTCGTGTGCACGCTCACCGCCGGCACGCAGAAGCTGCTGCATCCCGATCCGAAGATCGGGTTCCTCGCCGCCGCGCGCAAGTTTTCCGACGCCGCGGCGCGCGGCGACGTGCTCGCGCCCGCCAAGTCGATGGCCGACATGCACCGCATCGCCTTCAACAACATGCTTGACGCGGGCCTCTGCGTGCTCTTCATGTCGGTGCTGCTGGCGACGCTCGTCCTCGGCCTGCGCGCGGCGCTGGCCGCGCGCCGCGATCCCGCGCCGAGCGTGCGCGAGTGGCCCGCGGCCGGGGCCGCCGCGTGAGTGCGAAGCTGCGGTCGGCGTGGCGGCGCGCGTGCACGATCGCGCGCGCCGTGGTCGGCATCCCCGATTACGAAGCCTACGCGGCGCACGTGCGGCGCCATCATCCCGGGCGCGACGTTCCCGACCGCGCCGCCTTCCTGCGCGACCGCATCGAGGCCCGCTACGGTCGCGGTCGCAGCCGCTGCTGCTGATTCAGCGGGCGAGCGCGTTCATCAGGCGCGGAATCTCGTCGACCAGCTCCCGCGCGAGGAAGCCGAGCGGCCCGCCCTGTCGTTCGGCGAGCGCATCGCCCGCCGCCGCGTGCAGGTACACGCCCCAGGCCATCGCCTGGAACGGCGTCGCGCCGCGCGCGGCGAGCCCGCCGACGATGCCCGAAAGGGTGTCGCCGGAGCCCGACGTCGCGAGCCCGACGTTGCCGTAACGATTGCTCGCGACGGCGTCGCGGTGCCCCGCTACGAGCCCCGGCCCGTCGATGACGTAGCTGGTCGCCCCCTTCATCACGCAGACGGCGTCGAAGCGCCGCGCCATCGCGATGCCGAGACCGAGCGGATCGGCTTCCACCTCGTCCCGGCCGCAGCCGAGCAGTCGCGCCGCCTCGCCGGCATGCGGCGTGAGGATGCGCAGCGCCGCACCGTTCGCGATCGCGTCGGGATCGCGATCGAACGCGCACAGCGCCGCGGCGTCGATCACCACCGGCACCTCGTGCAGCGCGGCGAGCCAGCCCGACAGCATCCGCGCGGTCGCGTCCGACTCCAGCAGGCCGGGCCCGACCACGATCGCGTCGGCGCGTTCGGACATCGCCTCGATCCGTGCACGCGCAGCCGTCGCCAGCGCGCCGCCGCGGGTTTCCGGCAGCGCCACCACGCGCGCCTCGGGCACCGCCGCGGCGACCAGCGGCGCGGCGCTCGCCGACGTCGCGACCTGCAGCTTGCCGGCGCCCGCCCGCAGCGCCGCGACCGCACTCAACAGCGCAGCACCCGGCATCTCGCCAGCACCCGCGACGATCAGGATCTGCCCGCGCGCGTCCTTGTCGCCCTCGTGCGAGGGCATGGGCAGCGGCCAGCGACGCAACCGCGCCGGCGTGATCGCGACCGGCTTCGGCGTTTTCATTTGGGCCCCGCCGGCACGTCGGGCTCGGTCGTCACCGTCTCGCCCGCGGCGACCAGCGGCGCGACGAAGTTGAAGCGCTCCAGCACCAGCTTGCCCGTGTGGCCCTGCGCGGGATCGAAGCCGTACCCGGTGATGGCGCAGTTGGCGACATCCTTCTGCCGATCGATCTCCAGTACCTGCGCCTCGCTCATGCGCTCGAGCAGGTAGCGGAAGCAGAGCACGGTCACCTGGTGCGCCACGATCAGCACGCGATCGCACCGGTATTCGCGGGTGATCGTGTCGACGATGCTGCGCAGCCGCAGGATCACGTCGCACCAGCTCTCGCCGCCCGGCGGGCGGTGGTAGAACTTGCCGATCAGGTCGAGCGCCCGCGCCTGGTCCGGATAACGGTCGCGCACGCCGAGGCGCGTGAGGCCGTCGAAGATGCCGAACTCGCGTTCGCGCAGGCGCTCGTCGTAACGGATGCGGTCGCAGTCGATATCGCATTGCTGCAGCACGCGCTGCATCGTCTGCCGGGCCCGCACGTAGGGCGAGCAGAGGAAGACATCGGGGCGTTCGCCCTCGGGCAGCGCGGCGAACCATCGGCCCAACGCATCGGCCTGGCGCTCGCCGAGGTCGGACAGCGGGACGTCGGCGTCGCGCGTGCCGTAGTCGATATGCAGTGCGCTCGCCGCCTGCGCGAGGTTGCGCGCGACGTTTCCGGCCGATTCGCCGTGCCGCACGATCCACAGGCGATCCGGCCATTTCTGCGTGTCGTTCATGCCGCCAGCCTGCGGGGGCGGGCGGCTACGGGCCGTCAAGGCCGCAAACGACGACGCCCGGCGTGGTTCGCGCCGGGCGTCGGGTGATGCGGGGCCGCGCTTACTGGCCGATGTAGTGGCGCAGCCAGTCGTTGACCGTCTGGTGCCACAGCACGCTGTTCTGCGGCTTCAGCACCCAGTGGTTCTCGTCCGGGAAGTACAGGAACTTCGATTCGATCCCACGGCGCTGCAGCGCGGTGAACACGCCGATGCCCTGCTCGACCGGGATGCGGAAGTCCTGCTGGCCGTGGATCACCAGCGTCGGCACCTTCCACTGGTCGACGTGGTTGACCGGATTGAAGCGCTCGAAGTTGGCCGGCTTGCCGAACGGCGTGCCGCCCTGCTCCCACTCGGTGAACCACAGCTCCTCGGTGGTGTAGCCCATCATGCGCTGGTCGAAGACGCCGTCATGGCTGACCAGGCACTTCCACGGCTCGTTCCAGTTGCCGGCGATCCAGTTGACCATGAAGCCGCCGTAGCTGGCGCCGAGCGCGCAGGCCTTGTCGCCGTCGAGGAAGGGATACTTCTTGAGCGCGGCCGCCCAGCCCTTCTGGAGGTCCTCGAGCGGACGGTCGCCCCAGTGCTGGCTGATCGCGTCGGTGAAGGCCTGGCCGTAGCCGGTGGAGCCGTGGAAGTCGACCATGACCACCGCATAGCCCTGCCCCGCGTACGTCTGGGGATTCCAGCGGTAGCTCCAGCCGTTGCCGAAGCTGCCCTGCGGGCCGCCATGGATCAGGAACGCGACCGGGTAGGTCTTGCCCTTCTCGTAGTTCCACGGCTTCACGACGTAGCCGTGCACCGTGTCGCCGTTCCACCCCTTGAACGCGAACTGCTCGTAGTCGCCGAAGCGGACGTCCTTGAGCATCTCGCCGGCCGACGGCCCGAGCGCACGCACGCCCTTGCCGTTGAGCCCGCCCGTGAACAGCTGGTCGCCCGACTTGAGCGAATTGCGCGAGAACGCCAGCACGCCGTTCTCGACGTCGAACGCGGTCACCGTGCCGTCGCCGACGAGCTTGGTGACGCCGCCCGAGGCGATGTCGACCGCCCACAGCGGATGCTCGCCCATGTCCTCGGCGGTCGTGTAGATCGTGCGGCCGTCCTTCGACAGCGTGATGCCGTCGGCGGAGCGGTCCCACTTCGGGTCGATCTCGCGCGTCGTGCCGGACGCGAGGTCCATCGCCATCAGTGCGAAGCGGTCCGCCTCGAAGCCGGGGCGCTTCATGGCGCGGTAGTAGAGCGTCCTGCCGTCGGCGCTGAACACCCCGCCGGTGTCCCAGGCCTTGTTGCCCGCCGTGAGGTTGCGCGCATCCGCGCTGCCGTCGGCGGGCACGAGGTACAGGTCGAAGTTGGTCGACCACGGCTCCTCGCGGTTGGCGTCGCGGGCGCTGAAGACGAGCTGGCGGCCGTCCGGCGACCAGCCGAACTCGGTCGCGTCCCCGAACGGGCGCGACGGGACATCGCCGATCACGTTGCCGCCGACCAGCTTCGCGGTGTCGACGGTCTTGCCCGCGGCCGGGACGTCCGCGACGAACAGGCGATTGAGCTTGCCCTCGTTCCAGGCGTCCCAGTGGCGGATGAAGAGTCGGTCGAACGTCACGCCGCTCGCCTTCTTGAGATCGGTCTTCTCGCCGCGCTTGGCGTTGCAGGCGAGGTCGGCCGCGCAGTCGGGATACGTCTCGAGGCTCACCGCGACCCGACGGCCGTCGGGCGACATCGCATAGCTGCCGACGTCGAGCGGGAGCGCCGTGACCTGCACCGGTGCGCCGCCGGCGACCGGCACGGCATACAGCTGCGACGAGCCACCCTTCGAGCTCAGGAAGTAGACGCGCTTGCCGTCGGCGGAGACCTCCGGCGAGTTCACGTTCCACCCTTCGGGCGTGAGCCGGCGCGGCGCGGACGCCTTGGTGGCGTCCTGCACCCACAGCGCCGTGGACGACTTGTTGGCGTCGAAGTCGACGACGCGACGCGCGTAGACGAGCGTGCGGCCGTCCGGGGTCAGCACCGGCGACGAGAAGCGGTCGAGCGTGACGAGTTCCTTCGGCTGCAGGCCGTGGGGCGCGGCGGAAGCGGCGAACGGGAGCGCGGCGGCCACCAGCAGGGGCAGCAGGGCGAGGCGACGGGACATCGGAACTCCGCGGAGGGGGCAGGTCGCCGATGGTAGGCCCACGGCCGGTGGTGGCAAAGCGAAGCGGCCGTGGGGCCGGCACACCGGGGTCCACAGGCGCAACGGCCGCCATGGCTATACTCCGGCGCTCCTTCACATGCCGGAGTCGCGCGTGTCGTCGATCCCGAGTTCCGCCGCGCTCGCCGCGGACCCGCGCCGCGATCTCTTCGGGCACCCCAAGGGCGTCTACGTCTGCTTCTTCACCGAGATGTGGGAGCGCTTCTCGTTCTACGGCATGAAGGCGCTGCTGCTGCTCTTCCTGCTCAAGCACCACCTGTTCAGCGACGACATGGGCTATGACGTGCTCGGCGCGTACGGCGGCCTCGTCTACTGCATCCCGGTCTTCGGCGGCATGCTCGCCGACCGCTACCTCGGCATGCGCAAGGCGGTGATCTTCGGCGGCATCCTGCTGGTGCTCGGCCACCTCGGCATGACGATCGAAGGCGCCGAGGCGCACGTGGTCGGCGGGCAGGTGGTGCGCGACGACAGCTCGCTGCGCGCGTTCTACCTCTCGCTGTCGCTGATCATCATGGGCGTCGGCTTCCTCAAGCCGAACATCTCGACCATCGTCGGGAAGCTCTATGCCGAGGACGACCCGCGCCGCGATTCGGGCTTCTCGCTGTTCTACGCGGGCATCAACCTCGGCGCGCTGTTCGCGTCGATCGTCTGCGGCTACCTGGGCCAGACGCTCGGCTGGAGCTGGGGCTTCGGCGCGGCGGGCATCGGCATGGCGCTCGGCCTCGGCCAGTTCCTCTGGGGCCAGAAGTACCTGCAGGGTCTCGCCGAGCCGCCGGAGCCTGCGCGCCTGCGCGAGCGCGTGTTCGGCCTGCCGCGCGAGATCGCGATCTACGTCGGCGCGGTGCTGGCGCTGCTGCCCGTCGCCGGACTGATGTGGGCGGTGGCGAACGGCGCGTTCTCGCTCGGCGAGCACGTCAGCCTCGCGCTGATGCTCATGCTGCTGGTGATGGCCGGCGTGCTCGTCTGGTTCTTCTGGTTCACCGCGACGCGGTGCACGCCGGTGCAGCGCCAGCAGATGTACGCGCTGATCGTCCTGATCCTGATGTGCCTGGTGTTCTTCACCCTCTACGAGCAGAGCTACGGCTCGTGGGTGACGTTCACCGACCGCATGCTCACGAAGGACCTCGTGCCCTCGCTCGTCCATCGGGTGCCCGAGGTGCAGGCCATCGGCGGACCGGCCGTCACCTTCGGCGAGTTCGTCCGCAATGCCCCGTGGTCGATCATTTCGCTGCTGCTCGCCCCGCTCGCCTTCGTGCTGTCGGCCTCGCTGTCCGATCGCAATCCCGACTCCACAGCGCCGCGCGCACTGTTCGGCCTGTCCGTCGTCGCGATGCTCGTCTTCCTCGTGCGCGACGTGCTCGTGCTTCCGCAGACGGCGGGCTCGCTGACGTTCCTCGGCGCACTGTTCATCGTGCTGCTGGCGCCGACCTTCAGCGTCATCTGGGCAGCGCTCGGCCGCCGCGGGATGGATCCGTCGAAGCCGGTGAAGTCCGCCTTCGGCCTGCTGTTCGGCGGCCTCAGCTTCATTCCGCTCGCCTGGGCGGCGGAACAGGCGGGCGCGACCGGTGCCATGGCCAGCGTGTGGTGGCTGGTGCTGGCCTACTTCATCCTCGAAGTCGGCGAGATGTGCCTGTCGCCCGTCGGCCTGTCGGCGGTGACGCAGCTGTCGGTGCGCAGCGTCATGAGCCTGATGATGGGCACGTGGTTCCTCGCCACCGCGTTCTCCGAGACGCTCGCCGCACTGTTCGGCAAGCTCGCCTCGCTCGACATTCCGGAAGGCACGACGATCGACATGGCCGAAGCCGGTGCCAAGTACGCGCACCTCTTCTGGCTGATGATGTGGATCGGCATCGGCTTCGCGGTGCTGGCGCTGCTGGTGTCGCCGTTGCTCAAGCGCTGGATGCACGGGGTGAAGTGACCGGCCCACGGAAAGAAAAAAGGCGCCCGAGGGCGCCTTTTTTCGTGATGCGACGCTGGAACGTCAGCGCGTGGCGGACTTCGCCGGCGGCGGCGTCACCGTTTCGCCACCGATGTTCTTCGACAGGAACGCGAGCAGCTTCGTGTAGAACTCGCGGCGGTGTTCCGGCAGGTAGAAGCCGTGGCCCTCGGTGGGGAAATAGAGCGTCTCCACCGGAACGCCCGCTGAAATCAGCGCGCGCTCCATCAGCTTGCTGTGCTCGATCGGTGCGCGCTCGTCCTCGCCGCCCGCGGCCAGGAACACCGGCACCTTGATGCGGTCCGCGAGGCGCGACGGCGACACCGCGGCGACCTGCTCGCGCGGGCCGAGCCATTCCTGAAGGAAATTACGTCCGGAGACGCGCCCCTTGATGTCGCCCTCGGTGTACATGGTCGGCAGGTCGTAGACGCCCACGTAGCCGGCCGCGCACTTGTACAGGCTGGGCTCCTTGGCGACGCCCATGAGCGAGGCGTAGCCGCCGTAGCTCGCGCCGAACAGGCAAATGCGGCTGCCGTCGGCGATGCCCTGGTTCACGGCCCAGCGGGTCGCGTCGGTCAGGTCGTCCTGCATCGTGCCGCCCCACTGGCGGCTGCCGGCGAAGCGGAAGTCGCGGCCGTAGCCACCCGAGCCGCGGAAGTTGACCTGCAGCACCGCATAGCCGGCGCTCGCCAGCATCTGCGCATCCTGGTCGAAACCCCAGTAGTCGCGGATTCCGAACGGGCCGCCGTGCGGCATGACCACCATCGGTACCCGCTTGCCTTCGCTGCCCCGGGGCCGGGTGACGTAGCCGTGCACCACCAGGCCGTCGCGCGCCTTGATCTCGACCGGCGTCGTCGGATGCATCAGGTCCGGGTCGAACCAGTCGCGGTTGCTGAGCAGGTAGTCGGCCTTGAGCTTCTGCGTATCGAACAGGTAATAGTCGCCGGGATTGCGGTCGCTGGCGACGCGCACGAGTGCCGTCTTGCCGTCGGCCGTCTCGGAGGTGACCGTCACCATCGCGCCCTCGAAGGCGGACTCGAGCGAGCGCTGCAGCTTCGCCTCCATCCCCTGCGGATCGAAGAAGCGCGTCTCGGGCCGGCCGGCGAAGAACAGGGCGCCCACGGGTGCACCGGTGCCCGGCTGGCGGACGATGCTCGTCGGGTCGGCCACCGCGTCGCGCATCAGTTCCTTACGCGTACCGGATGCGACGTCGAACGCGACGATGCGGTCGGGCCCCTTGTCGGACTCGACCATCAG
This sequence comes from Lysobacter xanthus, assembly GCF_047159895.1. Lineage (NCBI taxonomy): Bacteria > Pseudomonadati > Pseudomonadota > Gammaproteobacteria > Lysobacterales > Lysobacteraceae > Lysobacter > Lysobacter xanthus. The sequence goes on along the minus strand of NZ_BAAGAB020000004.1, from coordinate 6,988 downwards.
GTAGGCGGTGCCGTTGTCGGCGGAGAAGCCAACGGCGCTCTCGTCGCGGTTCGTCTTGCCCTCGTCGTTGACGAGCTGCCACGGCTTGCCATCGCCCTCGCGGTAGTAGAGCTTTGACGTGAGGTCGACGTCCTGGCCGTGCGCGAATCGCACGACGCCCGAATGGTCGGTCACGAAGCTCGCATTGCGCACCGGCGCCGAAGCGACGCGGACGCGGCGGCCGGTGTAGACGTCCATCTTTTCGGCACGCGAGTACGCGTCGGCCTCGAAACCCGACACCGAGATGATCACGTTGCGATCGTCGGCGGGGAGATCGTCCACCATGAACGCGACGACGGCTTCGACCTTCTTCGCCTGGATGTGCGAGCCCGCACCGCTGCCGGTGTTGGTCGCCACGCGGTAGCCCACCAGGATGTCCGGCTGCGTGCCGTCGGCGTTGATCGCATACAACTCGCCCGTCAACGAAGGCCTGTCGAGCGAGCCGAACTTCTCGCCCATCGACATGACCACGCGTGTGGGGTTCACCCAGTCGAAATCGGCGACGACGGAATTCTTGCCGAGCGAGAAATTGCCGGTGACCTTGTTGTCGCTGCGACGAAGGATGACGAGGACCGTGCGGTCCTCCAGCGGCACGCTTGCCGCGTAGTAGTCCCCGTTCGGCGAGATCTTGATGGTCTCGAACTTGTCCTTGCGGAGGTACGGCTCGATGTCGAGCGCGTGCACGCGCGGCGTGATGGCGAGCGCGGCCGCAAGTGCGGCGATCTTGAGGTGTTTCATTCGGTGTCCTGCGTGTCGGTCCATGATCCGCAGGCGGAGTCGGGGCGCCTCCGGCGCCCGGGATGCACGCCTGCAGCCCCGCCGCTAGGCTACCCGATGCCGGCCGCCTCGCCGCGCGCGCGCTCGAAAGTGCGACACAGGGCGTGACGCCATTCGGGGACCTGAACGCCCCGGGCCGCGAGCGCCGCGGTGTCGAGCACCGAGAAGGCCGGGCGGCGTGCCGGCGTGGGATACGCCGCCGTCGGGATCGCGTCGAGGCGCGGCGCGCGCGCGAGCAGGCCCCGGGCGACCGCTTCCTCGAAGATCGCCGCGGCGAAGCCGTGCCAGCTGGTCCGGCCGCGGGTCACGACATGCAGCGTCCCCGGGCTCGCGTCGGTGTCGAGCAGGCGCAGCGTCGACTCGGCGATGAACCACGCCGGCGTCGGCGATCCGACCTGGTCGTCGACGACGCCGAGCGACTCGCGTTCCGCGCCGAGGCGCAGCATCGTGCGGAGGAAGTTGTGGCCGCGCAGCCCGTAGACCCAGGCCGTGCGCAGGATCAACGCGTCCGCGCCGGACTCGCGCACCGCGCGCTCACCCGCGAGCTTGCTCGTGCCGTAGACGCCGAGCGGTGCGGTCGGCGCGTCCTCGGGGTACGGGGCCGTGCCGCTGCCGTCGAAGACGTAGTCCGTCGAGAAGTGGACGAACCGCGCGCCCGCGGCGCGACAGGCGGCCGCCATCGCGGCTGGCGCCTCGGCGTTGAGCCGGAAGGCGATTTCGGGTTCGCTCTCGGCGCGGTCCACGGCCGTGTGCGCGGTCGCGTTGATCACCACCCGCGGAGCCGCGTCCTGGATACAGCGCGCGACGGCGTCGAGGTCGCTCGTGTCGAGCGCGCGGCACTCGAGCCCCGGAACGGGCGATGCACCGGTACGGGTCGTCAGCAGTACGTCGCGACGGTCCGCAAGCTGCGCCGCGAGCTCGTAGCCCACTTGCCCGGTCGCGCCGAGCACCAGCACCGTCATGGGTACACCGGCAGCCGGGCGTCCTCGACCTGCGCCAGGAACGGCGCGGACGCGTCCTTGCCCGACAGCAGCGGCGCGGACACCGGCCAGTCGATGGCGAGGTCCGGGTCGTCCCAGCGGATCGAGGCATCGGCCGCGGCGTCGTAGGTCTCCGTGCAAACGTAGGTGAAGAGCGCGCGCTCGCTGAGCGTCGCGAAGCCGTGCGCGAAGCCGGGCGGGATCCAGAAATGGCGCCTGTTCTCGGCACTCAGCACCACGGCCGTCCAGCGACCGTAGGTCGGCGAGCCGCGACGGATGTCGACGGCGACGTCCCACACCTCGCCCTCGAGCACGCTCACGAGCTTGCCCTGCGGCTTGGGCCACTGGTAGTGCAACCCACGCAGCACGCCGCGTGCGGACGACGACACGTTGCCCTGCGCGAACGTGATGTCCAGCCCGAGGGCGGCCAGCTTGTCGCGGTTGAACGATTCGTAGAAGAAGCCGCGGTCGTCGCCGAAGACACGCGGCTCGAACACCCGGCAACCCGGCAGGTCCGTCTCGATCACGTTCACGGCACGACTCCGCGCTCGGGCAGGCTCAGCAGGTAGTGGCCGTAGCCGTTCTTCGACAGCGGTTTCGCGAGCCGCACGAGGTCCTCGTCCGTGATCCACCCGTTGTTCCAGGAGATCTCCTCGGGGCAGCACACCCGCAGGCCCTGACGTGCCTCGATGGTCTCGATGTAGTTCGAGGCCTCCAGCAGCGACTGGTGGGTGCCGGTGTCGAGCCACGCATAGCCGCGGCCGAGGCGCTGCAGGTGCAGCGAGCCTTCCTCCAGGTAGAGGCGATTGAGATCGGTGATCTCCAGCTCGCCGCGCGGCGACGGCGCGAGTTGCGACGCGAAGCGGCTCGCGCGTCCGTCGTAGAAATAAAGGCCGGTCACCGCATAGTTCGAGCGCGGCTGCGCCGGCTTTTCCTCGAGCCCGACCACGCGCCCCGCGTCGTCGAATTCCGCCACGCCGTAGCGCTCGGGATCGCTCACCCAATAGCCGAAGACGGTGGCGCCTTCGGCGCGCGCGTCGGCTTCCTGCAGCATCGCGGTGAGGCCGGGCCCGTGGAAGATGTTGTCGCCGAGCACGAGGCAGCACGGAGAACCGGCGAGGAACTCCTCGCCGATCACGAAGGCCTGCGCGAGGCCATCGGGGCTCGGCTGCACCGCGTATTCGATGCGCATGCCCCACTGCGACCCGTCGCCGAGCAGGCTCTTGAACAGCACCTGCTCGTGCGGGGTGTTGATCACCAGGACGTCGCGGATTCCCGCGAGCATCAGCACGCTCAGCGGGTAGTAGATCATCGGCTTGTCGTACACCGGCAGCAGCTGCTTGCTGATCGCCTGCGTGATCGGATAGAGCCGCGTGCCCGAGCCACCGGCCAGGATGATGCCCTTGCGCCCGGTCGTGCTCATGCCTGGCCGATCCGTTCGAGGCGGTAGCTGCCGTCGAGCACCCGGTCGACCCACGGTTGGTGCTGCAGATACCAGTCGACCGTGCGCTCGATGCCTTCCTCGAAGGTGAGCGTCGGCGACCAGCCGAGCTCGCGCTCGATCTTCGACGCGTCGATCGCATAGCGGCGATCGTGGCCCGGTCGGTCGGCGACGAAGGTGATCAGCGACTCGCGGGCGCGGCCGTCGGCGAGCGGACGCCGTGCATCGAGCAGGCGGCAGATCGCACGCACCACCTCGATGTTTTCGCGCTCGGCGTTGCCACCCACGTTGTAGGTCTCCCCCACCCGGCCCGCTTCGAGCACGCGGGCGATGGCGGTGCAGTGGTCGCCGACGAACAGCCAGTCGCGCACGTTGCGCCCGTCGCCGTACACCGGCAGCGGTTCGCCCTTGAGCGCGCGCGCGATGATCAGCGGGATGAGCTTTTCCGGGAACTGGTACGGGCCGTAGTTGTTCGAGCAGTTGGTCGTCAGGACCGGCAGGCCATACGTATGGTGGAAGGCGCGGACCAGGTGGTCGGACGCCGCCTTCGATGCCGAATACGGCGAATTGGGCGCGTACGGCGTGGTCTCGGCGAACTTTCCGGTGTCGCCGAGCGATCCGTAGACCTCGTCCGTCGACACGTGCAGGAACCGGAACGCATCGCCGGCGGCGCCCTCGAGCGAGCGCCAGTAGTCGCGCGCAGCCTCGAGGAGCGCCAACGTACCGACTACGTTGGTGTGCACGAACGCGGCCGGGCCGTCGATCGAGCGATCGACGTGGCTTTCGGCCGCGAAGTTCACGACGGCGTCGGGCCGATGCTCGGCCAGCAGGCGGGCGACCAGCGCCGCATCGCCGATGTCGCCCTGCACGAAGACATGGTTCGGGTCGGCGTCGAGCGACGCGAGGGTGTCGCGGTTGCCCGCGTACGTGAGCGCATCGAGGTTTACGACGCGGACGCCGCGGCGAACGGCGTCCAGGACGAAATTGCCGCCGATGAAACCGGCACCGCCGGTCACGAGCCAGGTGGTCAAGCGTGGAGCTCCCTGAAGTGGGGGGAAGGTCAGGAAGGCCGGCGCCGATCAGAACGGGATGTCGTCGTCCGCGAAGTCGCTGCCGAAGTCGTTGTTGCGCGCGGCCGGGGCCTCGCGACGCTGCGCAGGAGCCGACTGCGGGGCGCGCTGCGGACGATCGCCGCCGCCGCCACCCATGCCGCCACCCTCGCCGCCACCGCCGAGCATCTGCATCTCGTCGGCGATGATGTCGGTGGTGTAGTGCTTGACGCCTTCCTTCTCGTACGAGCCGTATTCGATGCGGCCCTCGATGTAGACCTGGCGGCCCTTCTTGAGGTACTCGCCGGCGATCTCGCCGAGCTTGCCGAACAGCTTCACGCGGTGCCACTCGGTCTTTTCCTGCATGTTGCCGTCGCGGTCCTTGCGCGCCGAAGTGGTCGCCAGGCTGATCGAGGTGATCGCCATCCCGCCCTGGGTGTACTTGACCTCGGGATCGTTGCCGAGGTTGCCGACGAGAATGACCTTGTTGACGCCGCGTGCCATGGAATTTCCTTTACGGGATCGTTGGGACGACCGACATTGGAGTATACCCGGCGGCCGTTGTGGGTCGGTCGAGGCCGCGACGCCCCGTCGGAATTGTCCGGGGGCCCGTGCCGGACGCCTATAATCGCCGGCCCTTTTCCCACCGTTCGAGACGCGCATGCCGTCCCCGTCCCTGCCCGAGATCCAGGCGCTCGCCCGGGGCCCGATGGGCGCCGTCGACCGGCTGATCCGCGACCGCCTCGCCTCGGACGTGCTGCTGATCAACCAGGTGGCGGAGTACCTGATCGGCGCGGGCGGCAAGCGGCTGCGCCCGATGCTGCTCCTGCTGTCGGCCGGCGCGGCCGGCGGCGAGGCCGCGATCGACGCGCGCGCCCACCAGCTGGCGGCCGTCGTCGAGTTCATCCATACGGCCACCCTGCTCCACGACGACGTGGTCGACGAGTCCGAAATGCGCCGTGGGCGCCGCACCGCCAACGCGGTCTGGGGCAACGCGGCGAGCGTGCTGGTCGGCGATTTCCTCTATTCGCGCAGCTTCCAGCTGATGGTGGAACTGCAGCGCATGGAGGTGATGCAGCTGCTGGCCGACACCACCAACCGCATCGCCGAGGGCGAGGTGCTGCAGCTGCTGCACATCCGCAATCCCGACACCGACGAGGCCGCCTACCTGCGCGTGATCGAGCGCAAGACGGCGGTGCTGTTCGCCGCGGCGACCCGCCTCGGCGGGATGGGGGCAGGCGCGGATGCGCCGACCTGCGATGCGCTGGAGGCCTACGGCCTCGCGCTCGGCTACGCCTTCCAGATCGCCGACGACGTGCTCGACTACGCCGCGGAGGCCGACGTGCTCGGCAAGAACCTCGGAGACGACCTCGCCGAGGGCAAGGCGACGCTGCCGCTGATCCACGCGATCGCGCACAGCGATGCGACGACGTCGGCACGGCTTCGGGACATCGTCTCCAACGGCGACGTGGACGCGCTCGACGACGTCGTGTCCGCGATCCGCGCCACCGGCGGGCTCGACTACAGCCGCGCACGGGCGATGGAGTACGCAGCCGCCGCCGAAGGCGCGCTCGCCGCACTGCCGGAAAACCCGCATACCGCCGCGCTGCGCGGGCTCGCCCGCTACGCCGTCAACCGCGACGCCTGAGCCGCCCGCGGCCTTCCGTTTGCGGCGCCCCCGTCAGGCGATGCCGAGGCCGGGGATCGCGTTGATCGATTCCGGATCGAAGCCGGCCCGACGCGCGAAGTCGCGGCCGCGATCGGTGTAGTCGCGGTAGGCGCCGAAGCTGGGCGCACCGGGCGACATCAGCACGACCGGCGACGCCGCGCCCGCGAGGGCGGCGCGTGCGAGGTCCATCGCGTCGCCGAGGTCCGTCGCGGCCAGCAGGCGGAACGCCCCGGCTGCGGCGACCGGACGCAGCAGTTCGTGGATCTTCGGGCCGTTCGCGCCCATCGTCACGATCGCGCGCGGGGCACCGGCGCGCATCGCCTCGGCAAACTCCGCCCAATCGATGCCGCGGTCATGACCGCCGACCAGCACCGCGACGTCGTGGGCCGCGAAACACTCGAGCGCGGCGAGCGTGGCATGCGGCGTCGTGCTGATCGAATCGTTGACCCACGTGATTCGGTCCCTGACGCCCAGCGTCTGCAGTCGATGCGGCAGCGGCCGGAAGTCGAAGGCGGCGTGCGCCAGCGGGCGCGCATCCAGCCCCAGCGCCTCGAGCGCGGTGAGCACGGCGGCAAGGTTGCCGCGATTGTGCCGGCCCGGCAGCGGCAAGCCGAGCGTGTCCATCACCGGCTCGTCGCCCCGATGGAGCACGTCGCCGCGCAGGTGCCAGCCACGCGCGTCGCCGAACCAGCGGACGTCCATGTCATCGGGCAGTGCGAGAGCGGCGAGCCGCGGATCCGCCGCATTCAGCACCGCGATGCGCGGGCGCGCCGCGGTGACCAGCGTCAGCTTGTCCGCGATGTAGCGCTCGTGCGATCCGTGCCAGTCGAGGTGCTCGGGGAAGAGATTGAGCACGACGGCCACTTGCGGCCGCGCACCGCCCGCCGCGACGTCGCCGGTCTGGTAGCTCGACAGCTCGATCGCCCAGTACGCCGGTGCGAGCTCGGGCTCGAGCACTTCGAGCAGCGGCAGGCCGATGTTGCCGGCCAGTGCGGTGCGGTGCCCGCCGCTGCGCAGCAGGTGCGCCAGCAGC